>DATJUL010000143.1:0-15746 GCA_035502295.1 Allostellaceae bacterium
ATCAAATCGGGCGGCGAATGGATCAGCTCGATCGACCTCGAAAACGCAGCGATGGCGCATGAGGACGTGGCCGAGGCCGCGGTCATCGCCATCCCGCACCCGAAATGGGACGAGCGGCCGCTGCTGATCGTGACCGCCCGACCCGGTTGCCGGCCGACGCGCGACGGCCTCCTCGCGTTGCTCGCCAAACGCTTCCCGAAATGGATGCTGCCCGACGATGTCGTGGTGCTCGAAGAGCTGCCGCACACCGGCACCGGCAAGATCGTGAAGCTGAAATTGCGCGAGATGTTCCGCGACTATGTCGTCCCAGAACGCTGATTAGCTATAAGCGCAGCTCGGCGGAAGGGGCTGCGCCCTTCCAGTGCGCGAAGATTGACACGATATTAGCCGCATGACCGTCATCGTTCGTTTCGCCCCTTCGCCGACCGGGTTCCTGCATATCGGCGGGGCCCGCACGGCGCTCTTCAACTGGCTGTTCGCGCGCCATAACGGCGGAACATTCCGGCTGCGCATCGAGGACACCGACCGCGAGCGCTCCACAAAGGCGGCAGAGGAAGCGATCGTCGACGGGCTCAAATGGCTCGGCATCGAGTGGGACGGCGATGTCGCCTACCAGTTCTCGCGCGCCGCGCATCACGCCGAGATCGCCCACCGGCTGCTCGAAGCGGGCCGTGCCTATCGCTGCTACTGCACTCCCGAGGAATTGGAGGCGATGCGCGCCACGGCGCTCGCCGAGAAACGCTCGGTGCGCTACGACGGCACCTGGCGCGACCGCGACCCCGCCGACGCGCCGCAGGGTGTGGCACCGGCGATCCGCCTCAAGGCCGAGCAGACCGGCGCGACGACGATCCGTGACCATGTGCTGGGCGAGGTCACGGTCGGCAACGAAGAACTCGACGATCTCATCATCCTGCGCTCCGACGGCACGCCGACTTACAATTTCTCGGTCGTCGTCGACGACTTCGACATGGGCATCACCCATGTCATCCGCGGCGACGACCATCTGCGCAACGCCTTTCGCCAGAGGCAGATTTACGATGCGCTCGGCTGGCCGGTGCCGCGCTTCGGCCATGTGCCGCTGATCCACGGCGCCGACGGCGCCAAGCTGTCGAAGCGGCACGGCGCGATCGGCGTCGAGCAGTACCGCGAGTTGGGCTATCTGCCGGAAGCATTGCGCAATTACCTCTTGCGCCTCGGCTGGAGCCACGGCGACGACGAAATCATCTCGACCGATCAGGCGATCGAATGGTTCGACATAGCCGATGTCGGGCGCGCCGCCGCGCGCTTCGACCCAGCCAAGCTCGATAACGTCAACACGCATTACATACGCGACGTAAACACCGCCGACGATGACAGGCTAGCGCGTCTGATCGCTGGGCGGCTTGAACGCGAGCTGGGCCGCGCTCTATCCAAAGAAGAAGAAGACCGAGTGCTGCGCGGGATGCCCGGCCTAAGGCCACGCGGTAAGACAATCGTGGATCTCGCCGAGAAAGCCAAATTCTACATCGGGACACGACCACACTTGAACGAATCCGCCAGCATTCTTCTGAGGTACGATCGGGGTGATACCAGTATCGTGCGATCCCCTCCTGATTCGCCGACCACTCACCCCCGCGGTATCTTGAGTGGAATAAAGACTGCATTGGAGGCAATCCCGGCAGAAGAATGGCCAAATACGGATAGTATGAAAATCTATTCCGTTTTCGAAGCGCCGTTACGACAGGTCGCGGAATCGCGGCATGTCTTGACCGGCAACGTTATGGAGTTATTAGGCGCCGCTCTCGGCGGATCACCGCAGTCGCCGGGCCTGTACATTGCGCTATCGGCTTTTGGTCGCGACGAGGTGCTTCGGCGAATAGACGATGCGCTCGGGCGATCCGGAGGGCAAAGCGTTCCCTTGAGACCGTCATTCCGGGGCGACGCGCAACGGCGAACCCGGAATCCATGAACGCTGGACTGGTTTGCCGGGATTCCGGGTTCCGCCCTGCGGGCGGCCCCGGAATGAGGGGTTACGGGGACTGCTGAGGCGTCGGCGCGCCAGCGTTCTTGGACTGATCGTCGAACCAACCTCTCGCAAATGCGATATTGCATTGCAATATCCGAACGGCGTTTGATAATCGGTGTGCCGCGGCATATTGTCCGCAGCAATGGGCCAATCGCCTGAGGGCGTCAGCAGCGAGGTGCATCATGGACGGCAACAACGCCACTGTCGGGGCGGTAAACGGCTCGATGACGCTGACCGACGACGCCACCGGCAAGTCCTTCAAACTGCCGGTCATCGACGGCGCGATCGGGCCCAAGGTCATCGACATCCGCAAGCTCTATACCGAGACCGGCTATTTCACCTACGACCCCGGCTTCATGGCGACCGCCGCCTGCCGCTCCAGCATCACCTATATCGACGGCGACCAGGGCATCCTGCTCTACCGCGGCTATCCGATCGAGCAACTGGCCTCGAACAGCGACTTCATGGAGGTCTCGTACCTTTTGCTCTACGGCGAATTGCCGACCGCCAAGCAGAAAGAGCAGTTTGTCTACGACATCACGCACCACACGATGGTGCATGAGCAATTGAACCGGTTTTTCAGCGGCTTCCGCCGCGATGCCCACCCGATGGCGGTGATGTGCGGCGTCGTCGGCGCGTTGTCGGCGTTCTACCACGACTCGACCGACATCCATGACCCCTACCAGCGGATGGTCGCCTCCTACCGGCTGATCGCCAAGATGCCGACGATCGCCGCCATGGCCTACAAATATTCGTCCGGCCAGCCCTTCATGTACCCGCGCAACGCGCTCGGCTATGCCGAGAATTTCCTCCACATGACGTTCGGCGTGCCGACCGAAGAAACGAAGGTCAGCCCGACCCTGGCGCGGGCGATGGACAAGATCTTTATCCTGCACGCCGACCACGAGCAGAACGCCTCGACCGCGACAGTGCGCAACGCCGGCTCCTCGGGCGCCAATCCGTTTGCCTGCATTGCCGCCGGGATCGCGTCCTTGTGGGGGCCGGCGCATGGCGGCGCCAACGAGGCCGTCTTGAAGATGCTGGGGCGCATCGGCGACAAGAAGAACATCCCGGACTTCATCCGGCACGTCAAAGACAAGAACGAGCACGAAATCCAGTACGGTTTCGGCCATCGCGTCTACAAGAATTACGATCCCCGCGCCCGCGTCCTGCGCGACAGCTGCCACGAAGTGCTGGCCGAGCTCGGCGTCAGGAACGACCCGCTGTTGGAAATCGCGCTGGAGTTGGAAAAGATTTCATTGAACGACGATTATTTCATCAGCCGCAAACTTTATCCCAACGTCGATTTCTATTCGGGCATCATCCTGAAGGCGATGGGGTTCCCGACCTCGATGTTCACGGTGCTGTTTGCGATCGCGCGTACGGTCGGCTGGGTCGCGCAGTGGACCGAGATGATCGAGGACGCCGAAGCCAAGCTGATGCGCCCGCGGCAGTTGTTCATCGGCCGGACCGAACGGCATTACGTGCCGATCGAACGGCGCGGTTGAGCGCAGCCCTCGCCGGCAGCGGCGTCAGCCGGGCGCCGTGATCGCCGCAACGGCTGCGAACAGCGCCTCGACCGGCACCTTTGCCAGGTTGCGGGTGATGAACACGAGGCGCGAGCGGCGGTCGTCGTCGGGCCAGGTTTGCAGTTCGACCGGGCGGTGCGCCACATGCTGCACCGCGTGCACGACGACCGGCCCCTGGCAGCCTTCGACGGCGACGAGGCCCTTGACGCGCAAGAGATCGCTGCCGCGCAGCGCCGTCAGCACCGCCATCGCCTGGTCGAAGACGCTCCACGGCAGCTTCCGGTCGAACAACAGCGCGAAACTCTCGATGCCGTGCGAGTGGACATGCGCATGATCGTGCTCGTGCGCCGTGAGGCGCGCCGCCAGATCGAGGCTTTCGTCGAGCAGGAAGGCCGGGTCGATCGCGCCGCGCGCGGCGATCGCGACCGGCGCGGCGGTGAGTTCGCCGATCCGTGCGGTCAGCGCGGCGACGGCGGCGGCATCGGCGCGATCGGCCTTGCTGATGACGATGCGGTCGGCGAGCGCGATCTGCTGGCGCGCTTCCGGCACGCGCGCGAGATTGCCGGCGCCGCCCGGCGCATCGACGACCGCGATCAGCGCCTGCAGATGAAACGCCTCGCCGAGCGCGCGGTCGCTGGCGAAGGTCTGCAATACCGGGCCGGGATCAGCGAGGCCGCTCGTTTCGATGATGACGCGGCGGAAGTTCGGCACCCTTCCCTGGGTCCGGTCGGCGAACAGCGCCCTGAGGCTCTCCTGCAGATCCGTACGCACCGAGCAGCAGAGACACCCGTTGCCGAGCAGTACGGTTGCGTCGCTCGACGCGCGCAAGAGCGCGTCGTCGATGCCGATTTCGCCGAACTCGTTGATCACAACGGCCGTGTTGGCACCCTCCGGCGTCTTCAGCAATTCGCGGATCAGCGTCGTCTTGCCGGCGCCGAGAAACCCGGTGACGACGGTGACCGGGATGCGCGCGCCGCGCGCCCTGCGCAGGCGCCGGCCGAACGGCCCGGCGTCGCTGCCGGCGAGCGGCATCGCGGCCATCGCGCCCTTCAGCCGCGCGCCGCAAGCCGGCCGAAGCCGGGGATCGCGCGGATCACCTGCTTTACTTGTTCGGCAGTGATGAGGCGCGTGCATTCGAACTGCCGCGGTGTGTTGGCATGGCGCGGGCACCACAGAAAATCGTGGTGGTCGAAGCGGTGGCGCGGGTCGTTCCAGCAGCTGTTGCAGGCGTGGTAGTTGATGATGCGGTAGGGCGTGACGAATTCGTTGGTCGGATGGGTGAACCCGCTGATCATGACGACCGGCGTGCCGACCGACCAGGCCAGCCAGGCGAGGCCGCTCGACAGACCGACGAAAAAATCGGCGTGGCGCAGCCAGCGCGCGCGTTCCTGAAGCGGGCGATCGCCGGTCTGGTCCTCGACGCCGTGGGGGATGTGGTTCCACACGATGCCGGCGCCGTGCACCGGTTTCTGGTCGATGCAGACGACGCGATAGCCGTGCTCTTTCAGGAAGCGCACAATTTCACGCCAGCCGAGCGGATTGTTCCAGCACTTGCTTTGGGTTGTCGACTGCACGGCAATGCAGACATACGGCTCGGCGAGCGGCCGGCTTGCGTCGGCCAGCGCGATTCTCGGCGGCGCCTCGGCCGGATCGACGCCGAGGATGTAGCCGGCGGTGCGGTGCAGCCCGACATGGCGGAAATCGACCGGCTGGAAGACGCAATCCTTGTCGTCGAAAAACAGGCCGATCGAATAGGTCGCGTAATAGCGCTCGGCCTCTACCCCCTCGTGCCCGACAAATTCGATATCGGGATAATTGGACTGGATCAGCGGGATCACCCGTTCCGCCATCGCACAGGTGAGACGGCATTTGTGCTTGTCGCGGAATTTCACGGCGTACGGAAACCACCCGAGCGTGTCGCCCAGCGTGCCGATCGGGAAATTAATCAGCACATGCTGCCCCTCGGCCGAGTAATCGTGGCGCAACAGGCTCTCCCCCTGCTGCCAGACTTCGATGCGGAAACGCACGTAATAGCGCTTCGTGCTGATGACCCGGCCAGTCTTCAATTCGGTCTCGTAGAGAATGTTGCCGGTGTCGAGATCGGAAATGCGCACGCGCCACGGCGTATCGCTTTCCGGCGCGACGATGCGGCAGCCTTCGTTGAAGTCGAAGCGCAGCCCCTTCGGGCCGAGTTGCGTCGGCAGCGAGGCAGCCGGCGGATAGGCCGGTTTCGGCGCTGCCGGATCGATCGACTGGGACGGCTGCGCCGCGCTCTCCGGTGCTGGCTCCGGTGCCGCGACGGAGACCGGCGGGGCCTGCAGCCTGTCGATCGTGCCGTCCAACGCGGCCAACCCTCTATAACAAAGCCATTACTGTGCGACGCGGCGCGCCTTGCGGCGGCTGCCGCGTCATACCTGCCGAATCTTGACGCAAAACGCAAGGCCCGTTAGGCTGTGATAATATGAAGAACATCACAGTTTCACTGGACGATGAGACTTATCGGCGGGCACGCGTCATTGCCGCCGAGCAGGACACGTCCGTGTCGGCGCTCGTCAAGCGCTTCCTGGTAGAGCTTACCGCCCGAGAAACCGAATTCGAGCGGCTGCGCCGCGAGGAGGAAGTGCTGCGCGAAAGCGTCACCGATTTCAGCGTCTCGGAAAACGTGCCGCGCGACGAACTTCACGACCGGCGCCGATGGCGATGATTACGCCGCCGCCGTTCTTCGATACCAACGTCCTGCTCTATTCGATCAGCCGCAATCCTGCGGAGGCGGAAAAGCGCTCCCGCGCGGTCTCGCTGCTGCGTGGAGACAGCGGTGCAATGTCCGTCCAGGTTCTGCAGGAATTTTATACCCAGGCGACCCGTACGACGCGGCCTCACCGAATTCCTCATGAACTGGCAGTCGGTTTCATCGAGCGGTGGACCCGCTTTCGTATCCAGGAAATGACGATGGCCATACTTAGGGCGGCCCTGGAAATCAGCGCTGCATACCGCTTCTCGTATTGGGACTCTGCTATCATCGCGGCGGCGCAGGCGCTCGGTTGCCGGGAACTCTACACCGAGGATATGAGCGACGGCCAAATCGTCGGGGGCGTCCGGATCGTCAACCCGTTTCGCTGACACGGCCGCGCAAATCGAGTCGGAGGGAACATGGGCGAATTCGCATTGGGTCAGCCGGTGCCGCGCTTCGAGGATCCGCGGCTCCTGCGCGGCGGCGGCCGCTATGTCGATGACATGGTCTTGCCGCGCATGGCGTGGGGGCATGTGCTGCGCTCGCCCCATGCGCACGCGCGCATTCGCGCGATCGACGCGCGCGGCGCCCGCGCGGCGCCGGGCGTCCTGTTGGTGCTGACCGGCGCCGAATGGCGCGAGTCGGGCTGGCGCGACCTGCCGGCGGCGGGTGCGATGAAGCGGCCGGGCGGGCTTGCCTCCTATCGGCCGCGTTTTCCGGCGCTCGTCGAAGACCGGGTGCGCTGGGTCGGCGATTATGTCGCGTTCATCGTCGCCGAGACAAAGCATCAGGCGATGGACGCTGCCGAACTGATCGAGGTCGAATACGAGCCGCTGCCGGCAATCGTCGGGACGGCCGCGGCGGCGGCGGTCGGTGCGCCCTTGGTGTGGGACGACTGCCCGGACAACGTCTGCTTTGTGCATGAGGTCGGCGACAGGGCGGCGGTCGAGGCCGCGTTTGCCCGCGCCGACCGCGTCGTTAAGCGTCGCCTCGTCGTCAACCGGGTCACCGCCGCGGCGATGGAGCCGCGCGGCGCGCTCGCCGACTACAACCCGGCCGACGAACGCTACACGATCTACACGACCTTGCAGCGCACCCACGCCTACCGCGCCGATCTGGCGCAGATCATCGGCGTGCCGGAGAGCCGGGTGCGCGTCGTCGCCGGCGATATCGGCGGCAGCTTCGGCATGAAATCGGCCATTTACAACGAGGTGGCCCTGGTCCTGCTGGCGGCGAAAATGCTCGGCCGCCCGGTGAAATGGACGAGCACCCGCTCGGAAGCGTTTCTCAGCGACGCGCAGGCCCGTGATCACGTGACCGAGGCCGAGCTGGCGCTGGACCGCGACGGGCATTTCCTCGCCTTCCGCACGCGCACGACCGCCGCCGTCGGCGCCTATGCGCAGGCCGCCTCCAATGTGTTCGTGATGAACCTCGGCACGTTGGCCGGCGTCTACCGCACCCCGGCGATCCACGCCGAGGTGACGGCGGTATTCACCAACACCAACCCGATGCGGCCCTATCGTGGCAACGGGCGGCCGGAATTCGCCTTTGTCATCGAGCGCATGGTCGATGAGGCGGCGGCCGAGACCGGCATCGACCGCATCGAACTGCGCCGCCGCAACCTGATCCCGCCCGAGGCGATGCCGTTCAAGACCGGCCTGATCTTCACCTACGATTGCGGCGAGTTCGCGAAGAGCCTCGATCTCTCGCTCGAATTCGCCGATGTCGCTGGCTTCGAGGCGCGCCGCGCCGCGGCCAAGGCGCGGGGCAAGCTGCGCGGCCTCGGCCTGTCGCACACGATCGAGCGCGCCGCCGCCGGCGGCTTCGAGGCGGCCGAATTGCGCTTCGACAAGGGCGGCACCGCGACGCTGCTCTCCGGCTCGATCACCCAGGGCATGGGGCACGAGACGATCTACAAGCAGCTCGTCTGCGACCGGCTCGGGCTGCGTCCGGAGCAGGTGCATTACCTCCAGGGCGACACCGACAAGGTGGCGATCGGCGAGGGCACCGGCGGCTCGCGTACCGCGACGCTGGGCGGCTCGGCGGTCTATCTCGCGACCGAAAAGATCGTCGCGAAGGCCAAGACGATTGCCGCGCATCTCTTGGAAGCCGCCGAGGCCGATGTCGATTTCGCCGACGGCGTCTTCGCGATCCCCGGCACCGACCGCAGCGTGCCGCTCGCCGCCATCGCCGCCGCCGCCTGGGAGCCGCACAGCCTGCCCGACGGCATGGAGCCGGGCCTCGTCGGCAGCGCCGCCTACGCCGCCAAGGGGCAGAACTTCCCGAACGGCGTCCATATCTGCGAAGTGGAGATCGACCCCGAAACCGGCGAAATCGACATCCTGCGCTACCATGTCGTCGACGATGTCGGCACAGTGCTGAACCCGCTCTTGCTCGAAGGCCAGATCCGCGGCGGCGTCGCGCAGGGTATCGGGCAGATCGTCATGGAAGACATCAGTTTTGACCCCGGCTCGGGCCAACTGGTCACCGGCTCGTTCATGGACTACGCGATGCCGCGCGCCGACACGCTGCCCGACATGCTGTGCGAGACCAACCCGGTGCCGACCCGGACCAATCCCCTCGGCGTCAAGGGCGCGGGCGAAGCCGGCGCGGTCGGCGCGATGCCGGCGATCGGCAACGCGCTGGTCGATGCGCTCTCCCCGCTCGGCATCCGCGAGGTGCCGATGCCGGCGACACCGGAGCGCCTGTGGCGCGCCATCCGCAGCGCGGCCCAGCAATGAGCGCACAACACCTCCCGTCTGGTTTTATTACGACGCGAAATGATAATTCTCACGAAGCACGCCGATGAAGCGCGAGAAAAGCGCGGTCTCAACCTCGATCGGATTCACCGCACGGTCATGGCACCGGACCTCACGAGCGTGGACCCAGTTGATCCGACGCTCACACGTTCTTTCAAAGCGATTGACGAAGCAGGCGGGCGCATTCTGCGGGTCGTGCACCGGTCCGAGGGAAACGACACCGTGATCATCACCGCCTATTTTGACAGGAATGCCAAACCATGATCAGCACCAGTTACGATCCGGATGCCGATGCGATGTTCGTATGGTTTGGCCCCGAAGGCATCAAAGCGGTGGGGACCGAAGAAGTCGCGCCGGGGGTCATCCTCGACTTCGATGCCAACGGCGATGTCGTCGGTATCGAGGTCCTGCACGTTCGCCGACGAATGGCACAACCGAAAGCCGCGGCCTGAATTGCACGCTCAATGCTCGGCATCCGCGAGGTGCCGATGCCGGCGACGCCGGAGCGCCTGTGGCGCGCCATCCGCAGCGCGGCGCGATAGCGACGAGCCGGCTCAATACTCCTTGTAGTGCAGGAATTTGCCGCTGAAGATGATCTTTACCCGGTCGCCTTTCGGGTCGGGCTGGCGCTCGATCGCGAGGTCGAAATCGATGGCGCTCATGATGCCGTCGCCGAATTCCTCCTGGACCAGTTCCTTGATCGTCGTGCCATAGACCTGCATCAGTTCGTAGAAGCGGTAGATCAACGGGTCGGTCGGCAATACGGTCGGCAGCGCGCCGCGATACGGCACCTCCTGCAGCATCAGCGTCTCTTCGTCGCCGAGGCCGAACAGCGCGGCGGCGCGCGCCGCCTGCTCCGGCCGCAATCTCATCTGGCCGAGCAGCGCCGCCGTCACATAGACCGCCGAGAAGCCGCCGATCTCGGCGCAGATCGTCTTCCAGCTGAGCTTTTTCAGGCGCTTCTGCGACAGGATTTTCTCGGTCAATTCGGCGCGCGTCATTGCCATCCTCCCATCTCTCGACACGCTTCAGCACGCAATCGGCGTGCCAAGGACCATCCGGGCGGTGTATGGTCGGAGCGATGGCGCGCGGCATCGGTATTGGCATTGTTGTCGCCGTTCTGGCGTTGGTCGCCGCCGCTGTCGGCCTGCGCCTCGCGATGGAGCGTCCCGCCGAAGCCCGGCTGCGGCCGGGCGAAGATGTGTCGATCGCGTCGTTGCGCGGTCCAATACCATCCAATGCCTTCCTCGCCTGCCCGCCGCACTATTGCCCGCATGCCCGCGCCGCGGCGAGCCCGGTCTTCGCCGTCGATGCTGACCGGCTCTATTGGCGGGTTGTTCGGCTGGCGACCCGCGCTCCGCGCGTCACGATCATCGCCGACGATCCGCGCCGCCGCCGCGTCGTGCTGATCCAGCGCTCGGCGCTGTTCCGATTTCCCGACATCGTCATCGCCGAAATCGTGCCGCTTGGATCCGGGCGGTCGAGCCTCGCGCTGTACAGCCGGGCGCGCTACGGCCGCGACGATTTCGGCGTCAACCGCCGGCGCGTCGAACGCTGGCTGGCCCGCCTCGCGGCGCCGGCAGGGCCGTAGCGCGGCGGGAGAACCCGCTATCCCCAGGGGCCGAGCGGGCGCCTGCCGGCGTCCGGCACGCTGCCGCGATGAAACGTGCGTCGCCCGCCGCCTGCCAGCGCACGCGGCGATGCCGTCGCCCAGATCGGCGTGCGCTGCGGCTGCAACAGCCCGATCCGCGGCGGCCGCAGCAGCAGGTAGAGCAGGATGCCGCTGCCGAAGCCGCCGACATGCGCCCAGAATGCGACGCCGGGAGAGCCGGGTGCGGCGGCCAGCCCGCTCGCCAATTGCAGCAGAAACCACAGGCCGAGCAGGATCCACGCGGGCACCGTGACGATCCAGAAGAAGATGACGAGCCACACGAAGCAGTGCACGTTGGCGCGCGGGTAGGTCACGATATAGGCGCCGAGCACGCCGGCGATGGCGCCGCTGGCGCCGATCATCGGGATCGTCGAATGTGGCGCCGCTGCCGCCTGCGCCAGCGCGGCGGCGGCACCGCTCGCGAAATACAGCACCAGGTAACGCGCCCGCCCCAGGATGTCTTCGACATTGTTGCCGAAAATCCACAGGAACAGCATGTTGCCGCCGATGTGCAGCCAGCCGCCGTGGATGAACATGCAGGTGAAGAGCGTCGCCCAGGCGGGGATGATCGCCAGCGCCGGCGCCAGCGCGACATGGCCGAACAGCCGCGCCGGGATCATGCCGAAGCGGTAGGCAACAACGTCGGCGTTCTGCGCCAGTTCCCACAGAAACGCCCCGACGCACATGCCGATGAGCCAATAGGTGACGATCGGCGGACGCCGGATCGGGTTGTCGTCGTAGAGCGGAAGCGCGAAAATCACGGGTTATGTCGCAACCCACCGGTCGCCGCATCTCCGGCAGCGCTGCTTGCCTGCCGCATCGCCTCGTAGCGCGCCGTGAGGCGCTCGAATTGGGCGGCGAGCGCAGCGATCCGAGCGGTGTCCGCGGCCGCGACAGCGCCGCCTCGGGCCGTCAGGATTGCCGCTGCCGGCCGCTGGTGGCCGGCCGCTACATCCACCTCCCAGGCGGGATAGGAGGCCCGATCGGACAACAAAAGCACCTCTTCGAGGCCGCGCACCCGAGCATGCGCGGCGAGCCATTGGACTCCCAGTCCAGTCGCGTCGAGGAATTCGAACAACGCCCGCATCTCATTCCACAAAAACGTGTCGTAATTGATCAGCTCGTCGAAATACAACACCGTCCCCGGCCGCAACCGGTCGCCGAGGCCGAACAATACCGTGCGGGCCGAGCTGTAGACATCGCAATCGATCGCGACGAGGCCGATCGGCTCGTGGTTCTCGGCCAGGAAGACGGGGATCGTGTCGGCAAACCAGCCGGCGACCAGCCGGCAATTGCGCGGCACGCTCGGCGGGCGGTCGAGCGCAAACGCGATCTGCCAGTCCGGGCGGCCATCGGCCGGCAGCCCCTCGAAGCTGTCGAAGCCGTAAAATTGCCGGGCGGGGCAGCGCCGCGCCATATGGCGCAGGCTCCTGCCGCGCCAGACGCCGAATTCGAGGCCGATGCCGGGCTGCGCTCGGAATTCGCGCAACGCCCGGTCGAGCACGGCATAGCGCCGCAGCGGCAGCGGCCAATGCCGGGGATAGATCCGACGAGCCGCGATCTGCGGCAATGCGGCCAGCAGAAACCCGACATAGCGCTCGGCATCGAGCATCTGCCGGCGCGGTCTCGTTCAAGAATGCGCGGCGATAAAGCGTTCGATCAAGCGGTTGACCACGCTCGCCTTCTCCATGTGCGGCAGATGGCCGGCGCCGTCGATGATGTGCACCGGCACGCGGCCGGCCTGCGCCTCGGCATGGCTGACCGGGATGATGCGGTCGTCGCGGCCCCAGATGATCTGGGTCGGCATCGCCAGCGTTGCGAGGGTCACGGCGCCGGGGTTCTGGACGCCGTTCGGGAACCACGCCGCAGCAACCCGTTCGAGCGCCGCCTGCGCTCCGTCGAGCCGCTTGTAGCGCAACAAATCCTCAACCATCCGGCGGCTGACCAGCGCGGGGTCGTGCACGAGCAGCGTCAATACCTGCTGCAGGTCGCGCCGGCGCCCGGCCCGCACAAAGCCGTCGATGAATGCGGCATTGATCTCGCGGCCGAGACCGGCCGGCGCGATCAGCGTCAGGCTCGCGACCAGCTCCGGCCGCGCCGCGGCAAGCGCCGCGACGATCGCGCCGCCCAGCGAATGGCCGACGAGATGCGCCTGTTCGATGCCGAGCGCCGCCAGCGCGGCGTCGACCGCCGCCGTCAGTTCGTCGCCGTCGCCGCGCGTCATCTCCTTTGCTGAGCCGCCGTGGCCCGGCAGGTCGAGCGCGACCGTGCGCCGATGTTCGGCCAGCGCCGGCTGGTTGAACATCCACGTGTTGAGGTCGGCGCCAAAGCCGTGCACGAGCACGACCGGGATCGCCTCGCCGCCGCCGAGATCGAGGACGCGCAGCCGCTTGCCGGCCGCGTCGATGTCGTGCGGCGCCGCGGCCAAATCCTGCGCCGCATCTTCCGCCGGCGGCTCCGGCGCGACAAAGCCGGCGACGAACGCGGCGATATCGCCGTCCGGCACGCTGTCCGGCGCCGCGACCGCGAGCAGGCCGCCGACCGGCAGGGTCGTGCCTTCCGGCGCCACGATGCGGCGCAGCCGGCCCCCTTCGCTCGCCTCCATCACATTGGTGATTTTGCTGGTTTCGATCTCCAGCAATTCCTCGCCGGCGCGATACGCCTCGCCCTCCTGTTTGAGCCAGCCGAGAACCTTGCCCTCGGTCATCGTCAGGCCCCATTTCGGCATCGTGATCGCGGTGATATCGTGATCCGCCATGGTAATTCCTCGCTGTCATTGCGAGCGAAGCGACGCAATCGCGCCGAGATTGCGTCGTCGCTGCGCTCCTCGCAATGACTTGCGCTGCTACCTGCCGTAGCCGTGCACCTCGCGGATTGCGGCGGCGATCCTGTCGGGGCTGGGGATGTAGAGCTTTTCGAGGCTGGGGGCGAACGGCACCGGCGTGTGCGGCGCCGTCACCCGGCGGACCGGCGCCTTCAATGCGTCGAAGGCGCGGTCGGCGACGAGCGCGGCGATGTCGGTCGCGAACGAGCAGCGCGGCGTCGCCTCGTCGACGATGACGAGCCGGCCGGTGCGCTCGACGCTCTCCAAGATCGTGTCCTCGTCGAGCGGCGAGGTCGTGCGCGGGTCGATCAATTCGACCGCGATCCCGTCTTTCTCCAGCGTGTCGCAGGCTTCATTGGCGTAATGCACCATGCGGGAAAGCGCGACGACCGTCACATCGTCGCCGTCGCGCACGATGTTGGCTTCGCCGAAGGGGATCGTATAGGCCTCGTCCGGCACCTCGGCCCGCAGATCGTACATCAGCTTGTGCTCGCAGAAGATGACCGGGTCGTCGTCGCGGATCGCCTGGATCAAGAGGCCCTTCGCGTCATAGGCATTCGATGGCACGACGACCTTCAATCCCGGCACCGCGGTGAAGATGCCGTAGGGGCTTTGCGAATGCTGCGCGGCGGCGCTGCGGCCGGCGCCGATCATCGTGCGGATGACGAGCGGCGTCTTCGCCTTGCCGCCGAACATATAGCGGAATTTGGCGGCCTGGTTGAAAATCTGGTCGAAGCAGACGCCGAAAAAATCGCTGAACATGAGCTCCGCGACCGGCCTGAGGCCGGTGACGGCGGCGCCGGCAGCCGCGCCCATGATCGCCGATTCGGTGATCGGGGTGTCGATGACGCGCGCCTCGCCGAATTCGCCGAAGAGGCCCTTGGTGACGCCCAAGACGCCGCCATAGGCGTCGCGCTGGCCCTCGCTCGCCGCACCGCCGGCGACATCCTCGCCGATCACGACAATCGTCGGGTCGCGCCGCATCTCCTGGCGCAACGCCTCATTCAGCGCCTGGCGGATCGATTTCTGCGGCATTCCAGAGTCTCCTCTTTAAGCGCAGGGCCTTTCAGCCGCGTTCCCTCTCCCCGTTCACGGGGAGAGGGACAGGGTGAGGGGCATCTTCGAGTTCCGACTTCAGCATTTGCAGAATCCCCTCGATGTTGCCGAGGACATCGTTGTTCCAAACCCGAATGGTCCGATAGCCGAGTTCGTGCACCGCCGCATCGCGGACGCGGTCGGCGGCGCTGTCCGCATGTTGGCTGCCATCGACCTCGATGATGAGACGCAGATCGCGGCAAACGAAGTCTACGAAATAGGAGCCGATCGGCTCCTGCCGTACGAACTTGAAGCCCGCCAGTTGCCGGTCGCGAAGGTGCCGCCACAGCACCAATTCCGCGCGCGTGCTCCGCCGCCGCAGAGCGCGGGCTCGCCCGGTCGATATCGGGCTTGGTCCACGCATTAATGCCCCTCACCCCGGCCCTCTCCCCGCTTGCGGGGAGAGGGAGAGCTGGCGGATCGATTTCTGCGGCATTTTTGGCGCCCTCGGTTTAGGACCGCCTTGAGCCAGTCGCGGCGGCGCCGCGCGCAACTCGCTGGAACATACCAATCTCGCTGATTTCGCGTGCAGCGAATCGCAGGAGGTGCTTTCGATCCTCGCTGCTCGGCCTGATGCCGAGGTCCGTCAAAATAGAAAGCATCTCTTTGAGGGTTGGTCTCTTTATTTCGAGATATTCAATGAGTTCTGTTTGCGACATATGGATAAGATCGTCAGATTTCTTGTCAATTTTGGTGGAATTCTCATAAGCCAATTCATTAGCAATTTCATCTCGCGTCGGCTTGGGCGCGAGCGGTAAGCCTCGCGATTTTGCTAGGTCGATTAGATCAGAGACCGAAAGATCGCTCTCCCTTAGGCCAGCCCTCGCGCCTTCTGAACCCAGCCACTCGACTAGCTTTCTGGTGTCGATCATTGAGGGCACCTTTGCAAAAACTCGTTCGTGACGTCTCGAAAGTACCGCGACTGCTTCTGCGCGTTCGCCCCGGACACATCAAAAACTGGAATCCGCGCGGCGGCCGCTTGCCGCAGGCCATCACCCTCCGTGACGTACGCGTCGAAGATGGGTGCAGTACGGCGAAGCCTGTTGTACTCTATCGCTTCGCTCAACTTCAGGCCATTGTACTCTCGCGCCATCATACCAATCGTACCAGCGAAAATGGTATCCGAGTGGTCAATGTTCTGCTGCAGGCCGC
>DATJUL010000144.1:0-3618 GCA_035502295.1 Allostellaceae bacterium
GGCCGGCACCAGGCCGGCCTCGACCAGCGGCCGGATGAGGCCGATCGCGCCGGTCGGAAAGCAGCCGGGGTTGGCGACCCGCCGCGCCGCGGCGATCGTTGCCGGCTGCTCGGGCGCCATCTCGGGAAAGCCGTAGGTCCAATCGGGATCGATTCGGTGCGCGGTCGAGGCGTCGAGCAGCTTCGGCGCCGCGCGTCCGAGCCCGTCGGCGAGCGCCGCCGCTTCGCGCGCCGCATCGTCCGGCAGGCACAGCACGACGAGGTCGGCCTCTTCCATCGCGTCGCGGCGCGCCGCGGGGTCCTTGCGCAATGCCGCCGGCAAGTGCTTCAGCGCCACCGCGGGCAGCGCGTCGAGGCGGGCGCGGATGCCGAGCCCCGTCGTGCCGGCCTCGCCGTCGATGAACACCACCGGCTCGTTGCCCGCCATCGCGCGCTCCTGCGAAAAACCACCGTCAGCCGATCAGCGCTTCGAAGCGGCGCGCCGCCTCGTCCCACGCGAGGCCACGCTGCAGCGCCAGCGCCGCGCTGTGAAAAGAATGCCATAACCCGTCGTCGCGCAGCAGCGCAACCGCCGCATCGGCAAAGGCGTCGTCGTCGCCGGCGACCGTGCCGGTGCGGCCGTCGACGACACGCTCGGCGACGCAGCCGATCGGTTGAACGACCGCCGGCACGCCCATGGCCTGCGCCTCGGCCAGCGCCAGGCAGAAGGTTTCGCCCGGATCGCCGCGATAGAGCATGAGCCGCGCGCCGGCGAGGACCGCGGCCAATGCGTCATGCGACACCGGCGCGCAGCAGCGCACGCCGTGCGCCGCCAGCGCGTCGGCGCGCGCCAGCACCGCCGCCATCTGCCCGCCCCTGTCGCCGCCGCCATAAACCGCGGCGCCGCCGTAAACATGCAGCTCCGCCGCCGGCACTGCCGGGCGGATGCACGCGACCCACAAATCGAGCAGCCAGTCGAGGCCGCGCAGCGGGTTGGAGGTAAAGACCGCGATCGGCGGCGGCGGAGCGCGCGGTGCCGCGGTGCGGAACGGCTCCAGCAGGCCGTAGGGAATGATCGCCTCGCCGCTTCGCGGCAGAAGGCGCGCCACGCTGCCGGCATGATGCTCGCCGCACAGCACGAGGAGCGGCCGATAGCGCAAGAGCGGCAACCAATTGCGCGGCTTGTTCAGATAGCGCGCCGGATTGTGCAGCCACAGCACGCGGCGCCCGGCGCGCGGCACCAGGCCCAAGAGGCCGGCGCCGCGGTTGGCGATCAACAGGTCGCACGCGGCCGGTGCGCGCTGCGCCAGCGGCGACCAGGCGACGCCGCGATGGATGAGCGGGCCGGCGCAGCGGCTCAGCGCGGCAACATCATGGCCGCGCGCCGCCAATGCCTCGGCGAGCGCGACAAATGCCGTCTCGGCGCCGCCGAGCGGTCCCGCCGCGACGCTCCGCCCGTCGAACGGGATGCCGTCGTCGGCCATCACGATTCGGGCCACGGCTCAGCGCTCCAACCGCGCCTTCAGATAGGACAGGATCGGGTAGAGCGCGGCGCACAGCGCGACGAGAAACCCCCAGGCGCCTTCGCGATAGCCGCGGCGCGCGACAAAGCACTTCCAGAAGCGCGAAACCATGCGCCGGAGGTTGCGTCCGAGCGTGCCGATATCGCCCGCTTCGCGCAGATCGGCGGCGCGCGCGCTCGTGTAACGATCGAGGCGGCGCAGCATGTCGGAGATGTCGCGATCGACGTAATGCGCGAGGCGGGCGTCGAGCGTCGGCCCCTGCCGGCCTGCCAGCGCCACCGCCGGATGGACGCGGCCCTCGCCCCACTCCTTGGCGCCGCGGCGAAACAGCCCGGCATGCGCCGAGCGGCCGAACGAGGCGCCCCAGCCCCAGCGGATGAGACGGTCGCCGACGTAATTGTCGATCCCGATCAGGTGCCAGTCGGCCGGCGATGTTGCGGCGACGGCGCGCAGTTCGGCGGCCAGCGCCGCATCGACCCGCTCGTCGGCGTCGATCTCGACGATCCACTCGCCGCGGCAGGCGGCGATGCCGGCATTGCGCCGCCGCCCCTCGCGCTCCCACGCGCCCTCGACGACGCGGTCGGTGAAACGGCCGGCGATGTCGCGCGAATCATCCTCGCAGCGGTCGAGCACGACGACGATCTCGTCGGCAAATCCGAGGCAGGCGAGGCAATCGGCGAGCTGCGCTTCTTCATTGTGCGCGACGACGAGCGCGGACAGCAGCTTCCGCCTCCCGGCCGCAGCGCCGGCGGCTTCCGGCTCGGGCGCCCTGAGCGTCATGCCGCCGCGCTCGCCGCGCGTCGCCACAGGGCGCGCGCCGCCGTCTCGGCCGCCGCGACCGACAGGCTGTCCATCAGCGTGTCGGTCGTGCGGTGGTCGTAATCGGGCCCGAACAGCGCCGCGCGCGGCACCGCGGTCTGCGCGACCGCGGTCAAGCGGCCCCACGGCCCGTACTGCTCGACCGGGCTCGGACCGAACAGGCCCAGGGTCGGCGTGCCGATGGCGGCGGCGATGTGCATGAGGCCGGTATCGTTGCCGATGAACATTGCGCAGCGCCGCACGATCGCCGCCGCGGTCAACAGATCGGTTGCGCCGACCAGATCCGTCGCCCGATCCCCCATCGCCGCCAAGAGCGGCAAGGCCTGCGCCCGCTCATGTGCGGCTGCCATGACGGCAACGCGGGCGCCCGGCAGCAGCCCGTCGCGGCGCGTCAGGCAATCCGCCAGTTCGGCAAAACGCTCGGCCCGCCACTGTTTGCCGCGCCAATTGGCGGCCGGGCCGATGGCCAGAACCGGCGCCCCCGGCGGCAGCAGCGCGTCGGCGGCGCGCTCGTGGCGAGGCGCGGTCCACAGATGCGGCGCCGGCGGCGGATCGAGCCGGAACAGGCGGGCAAGCTGGCGGACCCGATGCTCGTTCGCATCGCCTTTGGCCATGACCCGACGCACGCCCGCGAGCAGCAGCCAGGCCAGCGCCGAGCCGCGCAGATCGACCACGATATCCCAGCGCCCGGCGACGCGGGCGTAGAGCGACAGCCAATGCGCGCCCCAACGGCGCTTCTCGACGACGATGAGCCGCTCCAGCCCGGGCACGGAATCGAACAGCGGCGCCGCGGCCGGGCCGGCCGCGATCGTCAGCCGCGCGCCGGGATAGCGCTCGACCAGATATGACAAGAGGCCGGTCGAGAGGACGGCATCGCCGATGCGAGTGGCGGTCACGAACAGGATACGCATCGCGCCGCTTCTAGCCCGCGGCCCACGTCTTGCCAAGCAAACCGGCCGCCGCCACCTGTAGCCGATGGCGGATACGAATTTCACGATCCTCGACAACCGCGGCGTCCTTGCCGTGGCGGGGCCGGACCGGCGCCCGTTTCTGCAGGGCCTCGTATCGAACGATGTCGCGAGGATCACCGCAGACCGCGCGGTCTACGCGGCGCTGCTGACCGCGCAGGGCAAGTACCTGCACGATTTCGTCCTCGTCGAACAGGGCGACGAATTCCTGCTCGACGCCGAGGCGGCGCGGCTTCTCGACCTGAAGCGGCGGCTTTCGATGTACCGGCTGCGCGCCAGGGTCGAGATCGCCGAGCGGCCGGATTTGGCGGTCGCCGCCGTGTTTGGCGA
>DATJUL010000145.1:0-10393 GCA_035502295.1 Allostellaceae bacterium
GTGCAGTTCAACCGCGCCCAGGTGCCGGCGCACGCCCAGACCTGGAAGGACCTCGAACGCTACCGCCGCCTCTTTCCGCGCAAGCTGATCGTCAAGGGCATCCTGCACCCGGCCGATGCGGTGCACGCCGCCGAGATCGGCTGCGACGGGGTCATCGTGTCGAACCACGGCGCCCGCCAGCTCGACCAGGCGCCGGCTTCGCTCGACATGCTGCCGTCGATCAAGGCAGCGGTCGGCGACCGCATGACCGTCATGCTCGACAGCGGTGTGCGGCGCGGCGCCGACATCCTGATCGCGCTGTGCCTCGGCGCCGAATTCTGCTTTTTCGGCCGCCCGACGCTTTACGGCGCCGCGGCCGGCGGGCTGCCCGGCGTCAAGAAGGCGATCGACATCTTCCGCGGCGAGATCGACCTCGTGATGGGCCAGATCGGCTGCCCGAACCTCGACCTCCTCGGCCCCGATTTTCTGTGGCAGGAAGACAACTGGCCGCGCAACCGGTGAAGCCGCCACACCTGGTCAACTGCGGCCGTACTTCTGGTGAAAATACGGCAGCACGCGGCTTCCCACTGTCTCGATGACGCGCATGACCGCGGCCGCCGCCATGCCCGGCCAGCCGAGCCGGAAGATGAAATAGTTCGAGTCGAGCCGGCGGATGCGTTCGTCGATTTGTTCGATCGCTTCCTCGGGCGTGCCGAGGATGAAGCGGTCGCGCGCCAGGTCGGCGAAATCGACGCGGAAGCTTTCTTCGCCCGGCAACACCTTGTCCTGGCCCCATTCGGCATAGGCGGCATACTTGGCTTCGAGATACGGGCGCGCCGCGGCAACCGCCTCCTCATGGGTCGGCGCGACCGACAATTCGAGGATGATCGGCCGCGCCGCCGGCATCGCCCGGCCGGCCTCGGCGAGCGCCTGACGGTAACGCTGCCACTGCCGCTCGATCGTCGGCAGCGCGGCGTGCGGGTTGATCAGCCACGAGAGACCGAGCCGGGCGGTGCGCAACACCGCGGCGTCGGCGTTGGCGGCGATCCAAATCGGCGGGTGCGGCGTCTGCACCGGGCGGATCGTGCAGGTCGCCTCGTGCAGCCGGAAGAAGCGGCCCTCGAAGGTCACGACCTCCTCGCTCCACAGCCGCCTGATCAGGTCCAGCGACTCGAGCAGCCGCGGCACCCGCTCGCGCGCGGTCATGCCGAAGGCCTCGTATTCGATATCGCGATAGCCGATGCCGACGCCAAAGATGACACGGCCCTCCGACATAATGTCGAGACTGGCGATCTCCTCGGCCACCTGTACCGGGTTCAGCATCGCCAGCAGCAACACCGACAGGCAAAGTTCCATGCCCGGCGCCTCGCCGGCCAGCCGCGCCAGCAGCGGCAGGCTTTGCAGCGACTGGTAGGGCGGCGACAGATAATGATGGCCGGCGGCCAGCGCATCAAAGCCGACCGCCTGCGCCAGCCGTGCCTGTTCGACCGCTTCGCGGAAGCGCCGCACCGGATCGTCGGACCGCGGCTGCTGCACGTTGACGAACACCCCGAATTTCATGTCGCCCCCTGCCGGTGCCAAACCCCGGCCTTCGGTCGGCCCGGATGTGAGGTTATACTGAGATCCTGTCTGCCGCCGAAACAATCGCAGCGCCGGCTGCACCGGCGGTTTATCGGAGAGTGAACGACCATGATCCGCTGGCCCCTCGCTGTTGTTGCCATCGTCATGCTGGCCGCGCCGGACCCGGCGCCCGCGCAATCGCCGAGCACCGCCTCTTCCTATCCGGCCAATCCGGGCGGAGCGGCAGTGCCCAATCCGGCCGATGCCGATGCGCCGAACCCGGCCGATCCCTACGCCGCGAAACCGACCCGTGATTACGGCGCGAACCCGGCAAATTATGGCACTGCGTCCTACGGCTCGAACCCGGCCAACTATGTCGCGATGCCGGAAAGCGCAAAGCACAAAGAGACCGTGCGACAGCAGGCGGCGGAGCAGCAAAGCGGCCTCAGCGCGGCGCAGGCCCAGACCCTGTTGGAGGAAAAGGGCTACCACCGTATCGTCAGCGTCCAGGCGGACCCCGGCTCGCTGTGGGTGTGGCAGGCCGACGTAATGAAGGACGGCCGCCCGACGCGCGTCGGCATCGATTATCGCGGCAACGTGCTCGAACTCTCCAGCACCCAGGCGAGGCCCTGCACGGTGCCGGGGGTGCAGTTGGGCGCCGTCGGCGGCCTCGGTGTCGGGTCGCGCCTTTCGCAGTCCGACGCCTGCGCCAGCCGCTGATCAGTCGGCTTCGGCGCGGATTTTGGCGAGGCCGGCCTGCAATCCGCGGGTGCTGAGGCTGGCGCGGTAGGCGTGCTGCGCCGTCGCGATATCGACCAGGATCAATGACCCGCGGCGCAGCTCGCGCATGATTTCCTGTGTGTCGGCGCCGGAAAAGATGCAATAGCGCCCGCCGGTGCAGCCGAACGCCTGGCCGGCGTCGATGCGCAGGCGCGCTTCGCGCGGCGGCGGCCGGCCGACGATCGCCACCGCCGGCGGGTTGAGCGCGACGAGAAGGGCAAAGGCGCCGGCGGCGCTGTCCGCGTCGGTATCGCGAAAGACGCCGGTGACCGAGCAATCGCCATCGATCGCCCGCGGCTGTCCGCCGATTTGGCACTCGGCTGTCCAGTTGTCGGCCTGAAACGTCACGTCATCGGCAGCTGCGACGCCGCCCAGCAGCATCGCTGTCACCACAGCCAGAGCCGCCGCCGGTTGCCATCGCACCCGCATTCGCCCCGCCGGTCAGCCGAGCAGCAACACCAACGCCGCCGCGACGGCGCCCCACCCGAGCAGCGACAGGCAGATGATCAAAACCATCGCCGCCCGCCACGACAGCCGCTCGCCGACCGCGTTCCGCGCGCGTCCACCGAGTTTATGAATGTCTGGGAAAGCCATGTTCAGGATATGGTTGACACTGCCGAAGCGTGCAATCCTCTTCCGCCCGGATGGAAACCTTCGGTCCGCTGCGCCGCAGGCCGGCGTTACCGTACGTGCGTCAGCGCGGCGTGCATCTCCGGCGCCGTCGTCGCGGCCCGCAGGGCAGCGGCAGTGCCGGTATCGCGCAGCCGGCGGGCGATGGCGGCGAGCGCTTGCAGGTGTTCCGTCGCATTCGCCGGGATCAGCAGCAGGAACACCAGATCGACCGGCCGGCCGTCGATTGCGTCGTAATCGAGGGGCCGATCGAGCCGCGCAAACAGGCCGTAGAAGGCACCGAGGCCGGCCAACTGCGCGTGCGGCAGGGCAATGCCGGCACCAACCCCCGTCGATCCCAGGCGCTCGCGTGCCTCCAGCGCGTCGGCGATCTGCTTCTGCGGCAACCCTGTCGCGGTCGCGGCGCGGCGGGACAGGTCGGCCAAGAGGTGGGATTTGCTGCTCACCTGCAGCCTGAGGATCACACGGTCGGGCGCGATCAGGTCGGCAAGGTCCACCGCGGTTCCTTCCGAGCGACGCGACCGGGCGTCAGCGAATTGCTCATGCACGCTGCTCCGGCGGCAGCTGCAGACGATAACCGACGCCCAGCTCGGTCAGGATATGTGTCGGTCGGGTCGGGTCGGGTTCGAGCTTCTGGCGCAAGCCGCGGATGAAGACGCGAAGATACTGCACCTCCTCGGCATGCGCCGGCCCCCAGAGGTCGCGCAGCAAATGCCGGTGCGTCAGCACTTTGCCGGCATGTGCAACGAGGTGACGCAGCAGTTCAAATTCCTTGGGAGAGAGCTTCACCTCATGACCGCCGCGCGTGACCCGGCGGCGCACGAGATCGATCGACAGGTCGCCCGAGATGAAATTGGGCAATTCACCCTGGGCCAGGAAGCGGTGCCGCAACGCCGCACGGATGCGCGCCGTCAATTCGGCCATCCCGAACGGTTTTCCGATATAGTCGTCGGCGCCGAGATCGAGCGCCGCTACCTTCGAGCGTTCGTCGCTGCGCGCCGACAGCACGATAATCGGCACCGCCGAGCCCCGGCGGATCTCGGTGATCAGCTCGAAGCCGCTGCGATCGGGCAAGCCGAGGTCGAGGATCACGACGTCAGGCTTGTCGGCGGCGAGCGCCGCGAGCGCGCCGGCCGCGTCCTCGGCGGTGATGACGCGGTGCCCGACGGCAGCCAGGCTCGTCCGCAGAAACCGCAGGATCGGCGGTTCATCATCGACGACGAGCACGGTGTAGGCGTTAGGCATCGGCGGCGATCGGTTGGGCAATCTCGGTGATGTCGGGCACCGGGAACCGGATCGTCAGCACCGCGCCCGGGCGGTCGCTGCGGTTGTGCGCCGCGATGCGGCCGCCCTGCGCCTCGATAAAACCGCGGCTGATCGCGAGGCCGAGACCGGTTCCGGCGCGCCGGCGATCCTGTGCCTGCACCCGGTAGAACTTGTCGAAGACCCGTTCGAGATCGGCCGGCGGGATGCCCGATCCTTCGTCGGCGACGTCAATCGCGACGACATCGCCGTCGCGCCGCGACGCGATATCGATGCGGCTGCCGGGCGGCGCATACTTCGCCGCGTTGTCGAGCAGGTTGAACAGAACCTGCTCGAACAGGATTGCATCGAGGCGCAGCATCGGCAGGTCGGGCGCCATTGCGACCTCGACCCGATGATGTGCGAGGACGCTGCCGGCGCGCTCCAGCGCGGCGCCGACGATCTCGCCGACATCGACAAGATCGAGCTTCATGTCGATCCCGCCCGCTTCCAAGCGCGTCATATCCAACAAATTGCCGACAAAGCGGTTGAGGCGCTCGGCCTCGCCCTCCAGCGTCGCGAGCAGTTCGTCGCGGTCATGCGCATCGTATCGGTCGGCGTAGCTCCTGAGGCTCGACACCGTGCCGATGATCGAGGCCAGCGGCGTGCGCAGATCGTGCGAGATCGAGGTCAAGAGCGCGGCGCGCAGGCGGTCGGTCTCGGCCTGCACCCGTGCTTCCGCCAACCCGCGCGCCAGCGAGATGCGTTCGATGGCGACCGCCACCTGATCGGCCAGCGCATCGAGGAGGCGCCGCTCATCGGGCGTCAATAACGGCCCGGGCGTCGCGCGCTCGATGCCAATGACGCCGACCGTACCGCTGCCGGTGCGCAGCGGCAGAAACAGCCATTTGCCGCCGGGCAGCGTATCGGAGCCGCGTCCCGTCGGGTGGCTGTGCTGCCAGCACCAGCGCGCGGCTGCCACATCGGCCTCGTCGAGCCGATCCTCCGGCGGATAGCCCGCGGCAAGCGCGAGGCTCTGCCGATCGTCGGTCGGCAACAGCACAACCGTGCTCGATTTGAGCATCGAGGAGACCTGGTAGACGGTCGCCCACAAGAGATCGTCGAGCGTTCCGATGCCGGCGAGCTTGCGACTGAACGAATAGAGTTCGGCGGTGGTTTTGGCGCGGGAGCGCGCCGCGACAATTTGGGCGCGGGTCGCCGCGGTCAGATTGCTGACGACCAGCGCCACCAGCGCGAAAAAGAACAGCGAGACGAGGTTGACCGGATCGGCGATCGTGAACGTGTAAAGCGGTGGGATAAAGAAGAAATTGAACGTCAGCACGCTGAGGAGACCGGCAAACAGCGACGGCCACAGCCCCCAGCCGATCGCGCTTGCCAACACCGCCATCAGGAACACCAGCGACACGCTCTGGAAGCCGATGAAGCGCGAGATCAGTTCGCCGATTCCGAGGGCCGCTGCGACGAGGCCGGCGCTGGCCGCATATGGTATCGGATCGAACGGTTCCGGCGGGGGCCGCACGACGCCTGCCGCCGGCGCCGGGCCTTCCGCTTCGGCCGACATGACGTGGACGCTGATAGCGCCCGCTTCGCGCACGAGCTGGTGCACGACCGAGCCGTGCAGCAGCTCGAACCAGCGCGGCCGGCCGGACTTGCCCACCACGATCTGGGTGATGTTGTTGGCGGCGGCGTAGGCGACTATCTCATCGGCAATCCGGCGGCCGGCGATCGTCATCGTCACCGCGCCCAGCCCCTCGGCGAGCCGCAGATGATCGGCGATGCGGTCGCGCTCGGCGTCGGCGAGCCGGGCGGCGCGCGGCGTCTCGACGTAGATCGCGGTCCACGGCGCATGCAGCCGGTCGGCGGCTCGCCTTGCATAGCGGATCAGCCCGGGCGTGTTGGCCGCCTCGCTGACGCCGACCAGCACGCGCTCGCCGGCCGGCCACGGCCCTGCGATCGCATGCGCCCGCATATGCGACAACAACTGATCGTCGACCCGCTGCGCCGTGCGCCGCAGCGCCAGTTCGCGCAGCGCCGTCAGGTTGCCGGGCTGGAAATAGTGCTGCACCGCACGCTCGGCCTGGCGGGGCAGGTAAACCTTCCCCTCCTTCAGGCGTTGGATCAGATCGTCCGGCGTCAGATCGACAACTTCGATTTCGTCCGCTGCGTCGAGGACCTTGTCGGGAACGGTCTCGCGCACCCGGATGCGGGTGATACGGGCAACGACATCGTTGAGGCTCTCGACGTGCTGGATGTTCAGCGTCGTGAACACGTCGATGCCGGCCGCGATGAGTTCCTCGACATCGAGGTAGCGCTTCGGGTGGCGGCTGCCCGGCGCGTTCGTGTGCGCCAGCTCGTCAATCAGCACGAGGGTCGGCCGGCGCGCGAGGACGGCATCGAGGTCCATCTCCTCGAGGCGGTGGCCCTGGTAGTCGATCGGGCGCCGGGGGATGACCTCGAGGCCCGCCAGCACCGCTTCGGTGTCGCGCCTCCCGTGGGTCTCGACGAGGCCGACAACGACATCGACCCCCTCGCGCCGCTTCGCCTGCGCCGACAGCAGCATCTCGTAGGTCTTGCCGACGCCGGGGGCGGCGCCGAGGAAGATCTTCAGCCGGCCGCGGCCTTCCTGCTCGGCTGCTCCGAGCAGCGCTTCGGGCGACGGTCTGACTTCGCGATCGGCCATGCGGCTTATTTAACCTGTCTCAGGCCATCCAGCGCGAGGTTGAGTTGCAGCACATTAACGCTCGGCTCGCCGAAAATGCCGAGAAAGCGATCCTTGATATGCGCCTCGACCAGCGCCCGCACTTGCCGCTGCGACAAGCCGCGCGCGTGCGCCACCTCCGGCACCTGAAAGAACGCGGCCGCGGGCGTGATGTCGGGGTCGAGGCCGCTCGCCGAGGTCGTCACCAGATCGACCGGGATCGGCACGCCGGGGTTCTCCTGCTGCAATTTCGCCGCGTCTGCCTTGATCCGCTCGATCAGCGCCTTCGACGTCGGCCCGAGGTTGGAGCCGGCGGAATTGTCGGCCGCATAGGGCACCGGGATCGTCTTCGCCGGGTCTTTCGGGTCGGGTTCGGTCGTCGCCGACGGCCGGCCGTGGAAATACTTCGCATCAGTGAAATTCTGGCCGATCAGCGCCGAGCCGATGATCTTGCCGTTCCGCTCGATCAGGCTGCCGTCCGCCTGATAGGGAAAGACCAATTGCGCGATGCCGGTCATCGCCAGCGGGTAGGCGAGGCCGGTGATGATCGTCATGACGATCGTCATCATGATGGCCGGGCGGATCTCCTTGAGCATGGGTAGGGTCCTCAGGCGAGGCCGATTGCGTTGACCAGCATGTCGATCAGCTTGATGCCGATGAACGGCGCGATGATGCCGCCGACTCCGTAGATAAACAGGTTGCGGCGCAGGATTTGGGCGGCGCCGACCGGCCGGTAGGCGACGCCGCGCAAGGCCAGCGGGATCAGCGCGATGATGATCAGCGCGTTGAAGATGATCGCCGAGAGGATCGCGCTCTGCGGCGAGCGCAGCCCCATGATGTTGAGCGCCTGCAATTGCGGGTAAAAAGTGACGAACATCGCCGGGATGATCGCGAAGTATTTGGCGACGTCATTGGCGATCGAGAACGTGGTCAGCGCCCCGCGGGTCATCAAGAGCTGCTTGCCGATCTCGACGATCTCGATGAGCTTGGTCGGGTCGCTGTCAAGATCGACCATGTTGCCGGCCTCGCGCGCCGCCATCGTGCCGGTGTTCATCGCAACCCCGACATCGGCCTGCGCCAGCGCCGGCGCGTCGTTGGTGCCGTCGCCGCACATCGCCACCAGCTTGCCCTGCGCCTGCTCGGCGCGGATCAGTCGCAGCTTGTCCTCCGGCGTCGCCTGCGCGAGGAAATCGTCGACGCCGGATTCGGCGGCGATCGCCGCGGCGGTCATCGGGTTGTCGCCGGTGATCATGACGGTGCGGATGCCCATCGTGCGCAGCGCCGCAAAGCGCTCGCGGATGCCGCCCTTGACGATGTCCTTCAGATGAATGACGCCGAGCAGCTTGCCGTCCTTGGCGACGGCCAACGGCGTCCCGCCCTCCCTGGCGATGCGCTCGGCCATCGTCGTCAGCTCGCGCACGGCTTCCGACACTGGCGCCGAGGTGCGCACAGTCGAGGCCGCCGCCGTGCCGGCGCCACGGCGCCCGGTCGTCGGTGCGGTGGTCGTCCCCTCGACCAAGGCGACGATTGCATCGACCGCGCCCTTGCGGATCGCCGATCCCTCGACATCGATGCCGCTCATCCGCGTCTGCGCCGAGAATGGAATGAACCGCGCGTTGAGCGGCGCCAGCTCGCGGCCACGGATGCCATATTTCTCCTTCGCCAGAACGACGATCGAGCGGCCCTCCGGCGTCTCGTCGGACAATGAGGCAAGCTGCGCCGCGTCGGCGAGCTCGCGCGCCTCGATCCCGGGCAGCGGCAGAAACTCCGTCGCTTGGCGGTTGCCGAGCGTGATCGTGCCGGTCTTGTCGAGGAGCAGCGTATCGACATCGCCCGCCGCCTCGACCGCGCGGCCCGACATCGCCAGGACATTGAAGCGCACGAGGCGGTCCATGCCGGCGATGCCGATTGCCGAGAGGAGCGCGCCGATCGTCGTCGGGATCAGGCAGACGAACAGCGCGATCAACACGACGACCGCGACGGCGCCCTTGGCGTAGGCAGCAAAGCTCGGGATCGTGACGGTCGCGAACACAAAGATCAGCGTCATGCCGGCGAGCAGGATATTGAGCGCGATCTCGTTCGGCGTCTTCTGCCGTACCGCGCCTTCGACGAGCGCGATCATGCGGTCGAGGAATGTCGAACCCTGCGCCGCCGTGATCTTTATCTTGAGCCAGTCCGAGATGACGCGCGTGCCGCCGGTGACGGCCGAACGGTCGCCGCCGCTCTCGCGGATGACCGGCGCCGATTCGCCGGTGATCGCCGATTCATCGACCGAGGCGACGCCCTCGATGACCTCGCCGTCCGACGGGATCAGGTCGCCGGCCTCGACCAGCACGAGGTCGCCTGCCTTCAGGTCGGCGGCGTCGATCATCGTGAACTCGCTCGCCGCCGCCCGCGCGAGGCGCTTCGCCCGGGTCTCTGCGCGAGTGCGGCGCAACGCGTCGGCCTGCGCCTTGCCGCGGCCTTCCGCCACCGCCTCGGCGAAGTTGGCGAACAGGATCGTGAACCACAGCCACGCCGTGATCTGCCCGGAGAACAGCGGGTTGGAGCCCACAATGGCGCTGCCGCCGGTGACCAGGTCGCGGATGAAAAATACCGTCGTCAGCACCGAGACGATCTCGACGCAGAACATGACCGGGTTTTTCACTAGTGTGCGCGGATCGAGCTTGCGGAACGAAGCCCAGACCGCAGGAACCAGCAGCGAGCGGTCGAAGATCGCCAGCGGCCGCACGTGCCGCTTGATCGGCGCGCTCTCCGGCGCGCTGAGCAGGATATGTCTGTCGGTCATTTGAGGCATCCCTCGCGGAACGGCCGTTTAAGGGCTGGGATAGAGATGGCCCTGGTCCATCGCGAGCTGCTCGACCACCGGGCCTAATGAGACGGCCGGGAAATAGGTCAAGCCGCCGATGATCAGGATGACACCGATCAGGAGCCCGACGAATTGCGGGCTGTGCGTCGGGAATGTACCGGCCGAGCGCTCCAGCAACTTTTTCTGCGCCAGGGAGCCGGCGACCGCCAGCATGGGTATGACGAAGATGAACCGGCCCATCAGCATCGCGCCGGCGATCGTCAGGTTGTAGAACCAGGTGTCGGCGTTGAGGCCGGCAAAGGCGCTGCCGTTGTTGCCGGTGCCCTCGGTATACGCGTAGAGGATCTCGGAGAAGCCGTGCGGGCCGCCATTGGCGATGCCGGCGAGGCCCTGCGGCAGCACCGTCGCCAGCGCGGTCCAGCCGAGGATCGACAGCGGCAGGCTCAACAGCGCCAGGATCGTCATCTTGACTTCTTTGGCTTCGAGCTTTTTGCCGAGATATTCCGGCGTGCGCCCGACCATCAGCCCGGCGACGAACAGCGCGACGATCGCGAACAGCAGAATCCCGTAGAGCCCGGAGCCGACGCCGCCAAAGATCACCTCGCCAAGCTGCATGTTGACGAGCGGCACCATCCCGCCGACCGGCAAATAGCTGTCGTGCATCGAGTTGACGG
>DATJUL010000146.1:0-4534 GCA_035502295.1 Allostellaceae bacterium
TCTCGCTGCAGGCCGGCGACGATGTGATCCTGAAACGCATGAAGCGCCGCCACAGCCGCGCCCAGGCGATCGCGGCGGCAGGGCGGGCGCGCGATCTGCGCCCCGACATCGCATTGGGCGCCGATCTGATCGCCGGGTTCCCGACCGAGAGCGACGCGATGTTCGAGCGCAGCCTCGATCTCGTCAGCGACTGCGGCATCGCCTTCCTGCACGTCTTTCCCTACAGCCCGCGGCCCGACACCCCAGCCGCGCGCATGCCGCAGCTCGATCCGGCGCTGGTGCGCGAGCGCGCCCGGCGGCTGCGCGCGGCGGGCGACGCGGCACTGGCCGCCGAATTGCAGCGCCGGGTCGGCGGCGCCAGCGACGTGCTGATCGAAGGACCCGGCCGCGGCCGCGCGGATTGCTATGCCGGCGTGCGCTTCACCGACCCGACCGAGGCTGGCGCGGTGCGCCGCATGCGCTTTGTCGGCGTCGCCGAGGGGCAATTGATCGGAGTGCCAGCATGAGGTTGTGGCGCCGCGGCGTGCCGCAGGATGCCGCGGCGGATGCCGACCCGGCGTCGCCCGAGGGCGAGGAACGCCGCGGCTGGCTCGGCCGGCTGCGCGCCGGCCTGTCGCGCAGTTCGGCGCGGCTCAACGACGGCATCAATGCAATCTTCTTGCGGCGCCGGCTCGACGATGCCGCGCTCGAAGAGCTGGAAGAATTGCTGGTCGCCAGCGACATGGGCATGGGCGTCGCCGCGGAGGTCGTGCAAGCGCTGCGTCGCACCCGCTTCAACCAGGAGGTGACGCCGGAGGAGGTGCGCGCCGCGCTCGCCGAGGAAGTCACCCGGCTGGTCGAGCGGGTCGAGCGGCCGCTGCGCCTCGACGCCGCCAGAAAGCCGTTCGTGATCCTCGTCGTCGGCGTCAACGGCAGCGGCAAGACGACGACGATCGGCAAGCTGGCGAAACAATACCGCGACGGTGGCCACAGCGTCGTCATCGCCGCCGGCGACACGTTTCGCGCCGCCGCCGTCGAGCAGTTGCAGGTGTGGGGCGAGCGCGCCGGCTGCCCGGTCGTGACCCGGCCGACCGGCTCCGATGCCGCCGGCCTCGCCTATGACGCGCTGACGACGGCGCGGGACGATGGGGCGGACATCCTGTTGATCGACACCGCCGGGCGGCTGCACAACAAGGCCGATTTGATGGGCGAATTGCAGAAGATCGTGCGCGTCCTGAAAAAGGTCGATGGGTCGGCGCCGCATGCGGTGCTGCTCGTGCTCGACGCGACGGTCGGCCAGAACGCGCATGCCCAGGCGGAAATCTTCCGCGACATGGTCGGCGTCACCGGCATCGTCATGACCAAGCTCGACGGCACCGCCAAGGGCGGCGTGCTGGTCTCGCTGGCCGAGAAATACGGCATCCCGATCCATGCAATCGGCATCGGCGAAGGGGTCGAGGATTTGCGGCCGTTCGATGCCCGCGCCTATGCCCGCAGCCTCGTCGGCCTGCCGGCGTGAGTCGGCGGCGTTGCGGCGCAGCCGGTCGGCGTGCGATGCTGAGGATCATTCAACGCCGAGATAGGAGCGAATGATGGCAAAATACATGCTGGTCAGCTTCAAGACCTGCCCGTGGGTGCAGCGCTCGGCGATCGTCTTTCGTGAAAAGGGGACGCCGTTCGAATTCCGTCATATCGAGCCCGACAACCGGCCCGACTGGTTTCTCGCGATCTCGCCGCACAAGAAGGTGCCGGCGCTGAGCATCGACGACGGCAAGCATGCGCTCTTCGAATCGAACGCGATCAACGAATACCTCGACGAGACGATCGAGCCGCGGCTGCATCCGAAGGACCCGATCGAGCGCGCCGTCAACCGCGCCTGGACCGATTACGTGCCGAGCTTCGCAAGTGCGGTGACCGGTTGCGCCTATGCCCAGACCGAGGACGCCTACAACAAGGCGCTGGAACAGGCACCCGTCGCCTTCGAGCGGCTGGAGAAGGCGCTCGAAAAGCAGGGCAGCGGACCGTTCTTCAACGGCGCCGATTATTCGCTGGTCGATGCCGCCTACGCACCGTTCCTGCAGCGCTATTTCTTCCTCGACCATATCCGTCCGAATGGCCTCATCGGCAAATATCCGCGCGTCAAGGCGTGGGCCGAGGCGCTGATGGCGCGGCCCTCGACGCATTCCTTCCCGACCGCCGAGTTCGAGGCGATGTATCGCGAAGGCGTGCGTCGGCGGAAGAGTTGGGTATCGCAATTCATCGAGGCGCCGCGCGTCGCAGCGGAATAGCGCCGCGGCGATTTCCCGCCGCTCCGGCTTGTCGCGCGCCAGGCCAGGGCGGGCGCGGGTTGCTGCCTTGCCTGCGTTGACGAGGCCGCGCGACGTGCTTTACGCTGGGTCGCTTGCGTTGGGCCAAGCGGGGGAACAATGGCCCATGTCGTGCGCGCCTTGCTCGCGCTGCTGGTCGTGCTGCTCGGCACCCGCGCGCCGGCCTCGCCGGTGCGGCCGGAAAACGGCGTCCTAAAGGTGCCGCGGTTTGTCAGCCTGCATGCCGACAAGGTCAATCTGCGCACCGGCCCCGGCCAGCGCTATCCGATCGAATGGGTGCTGACCCGCCGCAACATGCCGGTCGAGATCATCGCCGAATTCGACCATTGGCGACGCATCCGCGAATGGGACGGCACGACCGGCTGGGTCGAGGAGCATATGGTGGACGGCAGCCGTTTTGCGATCGTCGACAAGGGCGGCGGCGACCGGCCGCTGCATGCCGCGCCGGACGCGGCTTCCGGCATCGTCGCGCGCGCCGAACCCGGCGCCATCGTGCGCCTCGCCGAATGTCGCGGCCCGTGGTGCCGCATCGCGGCGGCCGACATCTCGGGCTGGATTCGGCGCCAAGACATCTGGGGCGCCTATCCCGATGAAAGAATCCCGTAGCAGCCGTGATCGCCGCCACGGCGATGCGGCCATTGAGACCCTCCTCTATCGCGTTCTTGTCGATATAATGCGCGCATGAGCGATCGGCAGCACGCGGGCGACATCGGGACGGACGAGCCGGAGATCGGCGCGTGGATCGCGTTCTGGGTGCAAGTCGCCGTGCTCGCCTTGCTCGCGATCCTCGGGGCTTTTTTCGCCAGCGCCGCCTTTGATCCCGGCAATTATGCCTGCGGCCTCATTCTCACGATCGCCGCGATCCTGCTGCTGCTCCTGTGCATCAAAGGCTATTTCGATGGCAATCCGCTGTATTTCGGCGGTTTCCTGTTGGTCGACGACATGCCCAACCTCGTGCTGGCAATCGTCGTCTTTGTCGCGCTCGGGCTCGGCGGCGTCTTCACCGCCGCATCGGTCGGCGGCGGCGGGCTCTACGTCGCCGGGGTCGCGTTGTTCGCGGTCAGCGCGCTGGCGATCCTGTTGAGCATGAGGTGCGTGTTCGACAATCTCGACCGCCGCCATTGATCACGCGCCGATGCCGACCGTGCTGTCCGTGCAGTCGCGCGTTGCTTACGGGCATGTCGGCAATGCCGCCGCGGTGTTTGCGCTGCAGCGCCTCGGGATCGAAGCTTGGGCGCTCGATACGGTCGCCTTTTCCAATCACACCGGGCACGGGCGCTGGCGCGGCGCGGCGGTGCCGGCCAGCCAGATCGCGGCGCTGTTCGACGGCATCGCCGCGCTTGGCGTGCTGCCCGCGATCGATGCGGTGCTCTCGGGTTACCTCGGCGACGCGGCGACCGGGCCCGTCCTGCTCGACATCGTTGCCCGCGTGCGGACGGCCAATCCGCAGGCGGTGTTCTGTTGCGACCCGGTCATCGGCGATGACGACACCGGCTCCTATGTGACCGGCGGCATCGCCGAGTTCTTTCGCGACCGCGCCTTGGCGGCGGCCGACATCGCGACGCCCAACCGCTTCGAACTCGAATTTCTCACCGGCCGACCGATCGCGCGCCTCGCCGATGCGGCCGATGCCGCGGCGCGGCTGCGCGCGCAGGGGCCCGGCATCGTGCTCGTCACCAGCCTCGAAGCGGAATCGCCTGATCTTCTATCGATGCTGGCCTCTGATACGGCCGGCGCCTGGCTGGTCGAGACGCCACGCCTGCCGGTCGCGCTCAACGGCTGCGGCGACGTGATGGCCGCGCTGTTTCTCGCGCATCGCTTGCGCGGCGCCAGCCTCGACGAGGCGCTGGGCCTGACCGCGGCGGGGATGTTCGCGCTGATCGAGACGACGGCACGGCTCGGCCGCTATGAGCTGGCCCTCGTCGCGGCGCAGGACCAACTCGTCGCGCCGTCGCGGCACTTTCCCGTGCGGCGCCTGTGAGGACTCACCGCACCGGGTAGTGCGTCGTCAGCTTGCGGCCGCCGGCTTCGACCGGTTCGGCGTCGATCAGGATGAACGCGAATGTGCACGGCTTGCCGCTGTTGTTGACCCAGGCGTGCATCGTGCCGCGCTGCACGCAGATGTCGCCTGCCTTCATCGGCACGGTCTTGCCGTCGTCGAGTTCGAGATCGCATTCGCCGTCGAGCAGGATCGCGTAATCGAGCGTTTCGGTGCGGTGCATGAATTT
>DATJUL010000147.1:0-3320 GCA_035502295.1 Allostellaceae bacterium
GGCCTGCGGCAGGAACAGGGGGAGCGTGGCCGCGGCGGGTGCGGCGGATGCGGTCGTGAGCATGACGGGGATCTCCGGAAGCAGGGTTGGTGAGGTCCGGCCGGCGCTCTCTTTCACCGTCCGGGTTCACCCCCTCCCGGCCATCCTTCTCTACCTCTCCGCTGCCATCAGCCGAGCGATGCAACGAAAAAGGCCCGCAGAGCAGCGGGCCCGGGTTCGGAGTTTTCAGTTATTGGCCGATGCGGCGGTCGATCGGCGTAACCGGGGCGGCAGCGGTGAGCCGCCTATGCTCGCGGTTACCTGATCGATTTCGCGGCGCTGCGCGAGCGCCATCACCTTCTTGCGCTCGGCGCGATCGAGCTTTGCGCCTGAGGCGGTTTCCTTGAATACGCCAACCACCTCGTGGCCGGCCCGTGCCGCGAAGTCAGTCAGGTCGCGTTCCTGCCGGGCACAGGACTGATCGGCGGTGGAGACCCGGCAATAAAGAGCCGCTCGCTGTCCCAATTGAACTCTCCCGGTTTGGCGGCGCGCAATCCCTTGATCCCGCAGGGTCGGGTATCGTGCCGAACAGCCTACACTCTGTTTGGGACAATCCGTGATGCCGAGACGCCGTAGGTTGACGACCGCACAGATCGATGAGCTGTTCGCCTTGCCGACCGAGAAGACCACCCTGGTCCGATATTGGACCCTGGCCGACACCGATCTTGTGGCGATCCACCAGCGGCGGCGCGATCGCAATCGGCTCGGCTTTGCCTTGCAGCTCTGTGCGCTGCGATATCCGGGACGGCTGTTGCAGCAGGGCGAATTGATACCGGCGCCGGCGCTTCGCTTTGTCGCCGACCAGGTCGACATCACGCCCGAAGCCCTCGCGGCCTACGCCGCACGCTTTCAAACACGGTATGAGCAACTCGATACCCTGCGCGCGGACTTCGGATTTGTCGGATTCACGCCCGAGCATCGTTGCGAAATGCTCGCGTGGCTCTTGCCCGTAGCCCTCGCGGCGACCAACGCCGGCGAAATTGCCACGACGCTGATGGACGAGTTGCGGCGCCGGCGTCTCGTTGTGCCGGGTCCATTCGTTGTCGATCAACTCGTCTCCGCAACTATGGTGTCGGCCGAGCGCCAGGTCGCGCATCAGTTGACCCGCGGCTTGCTCCCGGCGCAGGCGAACGCGCTGGATGCTCTCTTGACGGCAAAAGAGGGAGCATCGATCAGCCGGCTGGCCTGGGCGCGTCAGCCGCCCGGCGCTCCCGGTCATCGCGCCCTTGCGCGCCTGGTCGAGCAGCGGACTGCTCTGAGCGCGATCGGCCTCGATCCGGCTTCCGCCGAAAGCGTTCATCCCGAACGGCTGCGCAAGCTTGCGCGCGAGGGCGCGCGTTTCACCGCACAGCATCTACGGACCCTCTCGCCGCTGCGCCGCCGCGCGACTTTGGTCGCGACGGTACTCGACACGATCGCGCGGCTGACCGACGACACCGTTGCCCTTTTCGAGCGCGCCATTGGCCGCATGTTCCGTCGCGCCGAAATCCGCGAGAAGGATGCCCTGATCCGTGACGCCCGGGCGATCAACGACAAGGTACGGCTTCTCGCCAGGCTGGGGGCGGCGTTGATCGAAGCCAAGGAGAGCGGCGCCGATCTGCAGGAAGCGGTCGCCTCGGCGATCGGCTGGGACAAGCTGGCGCGCAGCGTCGAGGAAGCGAAACGCCTTGCGCGTCCGGACAAAGCGGATCTCCCGGCCCTCGGCACGCGCGCCTGGCCGGTGCTGCACCGCCTCGGACCGCTGTTTCTGGGATCGCTGCGCTTGCAGGCCCTTCCGGCCGCCGCCGCAACGCTGCGGGCGGTCGAGTTGCTGCGCTCAATCTACGAAAGCGGCGGCCGAAAATGGCCGCGCAGCCTGCCGACAAGCTTTCTCCGCCCGGCGTGGCGCGAAGCCGTGCTGAACGCGGGTGGCGCCGAGCGCCGGATTTGGGAGGCGGCCACCCTCTTGGCGCTGCGCGACCGACTGCGCGCCGGCGACATCTGGGTCGAAGGCAGCCGGCAATGGCGCGCGGTCGAAGACCAGCTGATCGGGCCCGCCCTGTTCGCCGCGATGCGCGAGGCCGGGCCGCTTCCTGTTGCGGCGCCGGCGACCGCCGGAGAGTATCTCGCCGAGCGTCGGGCGCTGTGGGACCGCCGCCTCTGCGAAGTTGCCGCCAAAGCCGCGGCCGACAAGCTGGAAGACGTTCGGATCAACGGCGATGGGCTGAAAATCACGCCGCTCAAGGCGGTAACGCCCGAGGCGGCCGAAACCCTCGCGGATCGGCTGTACGCGATGGTGCCCAACCTTCGCATCACCAGCCTGCTCGCGGAGGTGGACCGCTGGACCGGCTTCAGCGGCGCCTTCACCCATCTGTATTCGGGCGCGCCGGCGAACGATCGGCGTATCGTGCTGACCGCCGTGCTCGCCGACGCCACCAATCTCGGCCTGACGCGCATGTCCGAGGCCTGCTCGGTCGCGAGTTATCGGCAGCTCGCCTGGACGGCCGCTTGGCATCTGCGCGAGGAAACCTACCGCCATGCTCTTGCGACGCTCGTAAACGCCCAGCAACGCCAGCCGCTCGCCGCGCTGTTCGGCGCCGCCGATGTGTCGAGCTCGGACGGACAGCACTTCCCGACCGCCGGTCCGGCGGTCAACGCCCATTATGAACGGACCGCCTCCGCGTTGTTTTACACGCACCTCTCGGCGCGCCAGGCGCCGTACCACACGGTCGCGATCCCGCCTTCCGGCGAAGCCGCCTATGTCATCGACGGCCTGCTCTACCACGAAGCCGACCTGAGCATCGCGACCCACCACACCGACGGCGGGGGCATCAGCGATCACGTCTTTGCCCTAGCGTACCTGCTCGGCTTTTATTTTGCGCCGCGCATTCCCAACCTCGCGGATCGGCGTCTCTACACTTTCGGGCCAGCGAATACCTGGCCGGTATTCGAACCATTCATCGCCGGGAGGATCGACGAAAAACTGATCGCGGCGCACTGGGATGACGTTTTGCGGCTCGCGACGTCGGTCCGGACCGGCGCCGCGAGCGCTTCGCTCCTCCTCAAGCGCCTCGGCGCTTATCCGCGTCAGAACGGGCTGGCGCTGGCCTTGCGCGAGATTGGTCGGATCGAACGCACGTTGTTCATGCTCGATTGGTTCGAGCTGCCTGGGCTCCGGCGGCAGGCGACCGTCGAGCTCAACAAGGGTGAGGCGCGCAATGCGCTCGCCCGCGCCGTCTGCTTTCATCGCCTCGGTCGGCTGCGCGATCGTGCCGCCACGGCGCAACAATATCGTGCGAGCG
>DATJUL010000148.1:0-4036 GCA_035502295.1 Allostellaceae bacterium
CGGTGCTCTGCTAACAACGGGAAGCCAAAATTACTTTATTCGCTTCGAGGGTTTGCAGGTCCCTCTACCGTTATGGGCGGAGCCGGCTGTTGTGAGAATAGCTTCGGTTCCTGCGAAATGCAGATAAATGACATGGCTAAAGCATTCCTCGAAATCGACAACCTGCACGCCCGGCTCAGCGATGGCCGCGAGATCCTGAAGGGGATCGACCTCCTCGTCGGCGCCGGCGAGGTGCATGCGATAATGGGGCCGAACGGCTCCGGGAAGTCGACGCTCGCCGCCGTGCTCGCGGGGCGCGACGGCTATGAGGTCACGCAGGGCAGCGTGCGCTACCAGGGCCGCGACCTGCTCGCGATGCCGGCCGACGAGCGGGCGCGCGAGGGCCTTTTTCTGGCGTTCCAGTATCCGGTCGAGATTCCGGGCGTCAACAACACCTATTTCCTGCGTGCCGCGGTCAATGCCGGGCGGCGCCATCGCGGCGAGCCCGAGCTCGATGCCGGCCAGTTCCTGCGCCTGGTGCGAGCGACGCTCAAACTGCTCGATATCGGCGACGATCTGTTGCAGCGGCCGGTCAATGTGGGGTTTTCCGGCGGCGAGAAAAAGCGCAACGAAATCTTCCAGATGGCGATGCTGGCGCCGAAGCTGGCGATCCTCGATGAGACCGACAGCGGCCTCGATATCGACGCGTTGCGCATCGTCGCGAAGGGCGTCAACGAATTGCGCTCGCCCGAGCGCGCGATCGTCATGATCACGCACTACCAGCGCCTCCTCCAATATGTCGAGCCGGACCGTGTGCACGTGCTGCAGGACGGCCGCATCGTGCAGTCCGGCGACAAGACGCTGGCCGCCGAACTGGAGCGGCGCGGCTATGGCGCCTTCGGCGACGAAGCCGCCTGAGGTTCGCGGTGAGAGGCAACCCTTCAGTCGTCATTCCCGCGCAAGCGGGAATCCAGAGGCAAGCGATGATGCGGTCGCCCTGGGTCCCCGCGTTCGCGGGGACGACGAGGCCCCATCGATGAGCGCGGTGCTCGACTTTCCGGTAAAGCCGGCGGTGCGGCCCTATCTCGACGCGTTTGCCGAGAACGCAGGCGAGCCGCAATGGCTGCGCGAATGGCGCCGCCGCAGCCTCAACCGCTTCGCCGAATTAGGCTTTCCGAGCCGCAGGAGCGAAAACTGGCGCTATCTCGATTTGCAGCCGCTCGAACGCGCGCCGCTGCTGCCGCGCCGGTGTCCGCCCGCCGGAGGCGCCGCCGCGCTGCCGGCAGACGCGTCGCTGGGCATCCCGGCGCACCGTCTGGTGCTGATCGACGCCTGTATTTCACCTGAATTTTCAGGCGAAGCGGAACCCGCCATGCCGGGCGGAGCACGGCTCGGCTCGCTTGCTGCGGCGCTCGCCGAAGAGCGGGAAACCGTCAGGGCGGCCATTGCCGAAGGCGGTCTCGCCGGTCCGCTCGCGGCGCTCGCCGCGGCGTCGTTTACCGACGGGTTCGTGCTCGACCTGGCGCCCGGCACCGCGGTCGAACAGCCGATCGAGATCGTCCATGCCGCCAGCGGCGCCCCGGCCTCGCTGCACACAAGCAGCCTAATCAATCTCGGCGCGGGCAGCCGCGCGACGATCGTCGAGACCTATGCCGGCGCGGGCGCGCGCTACTGGCGCAACGATGTCGTCTCGGCGCGGCTCGGCCACGAGGCGCAGTTGACCCGCATCGTCGTCGTCGAGGAGGGCGAAGCGGCGATCCACACCGCGCTGTTCGATGCGCGGCTGGAAAAAGGCGCACGGCTCGACGGTTTCGTGCTGCTGCTCGGCGGCAGCCGGGCCCGGCAGGAATGGACTGTGCGGCTCGCCGGCGAAGGCGCGCAATGCCGGCTCGACGGCGCCTTTGTCGTCGGCGGCGCCGATGAAGCGAACATCGTCACGGCGGTCGATCATGCGGCGCCGGGCGGCGAGACCCGCGAACTGATCAAGGGCGTCGCGGCAGGGCGCGGCCACGGTGCGTTCCAGGGCCGCATCATCGTCCGCGAGCACGCCCAGAAGACCGATGCGCACCAGCTGAGCCGCAACCTGATCCTCGGCCGACGCGCCGTCATCGATACAAAGCCGGAACTGGAAATCTTCGCCGACGACGTGAAATGCAGCCACGGCGCCAGCGTCGGCGACCTCGACGAAGCGGCGCTGTTCTACCTGAAGAGCCGCGGCATCCCGCCCGACGCGGCGCGGCATATGCTGATCGAGGGCTTTCTGCGCGAAGCGGCGGGCGGGGTCGCCGATGTCGCGCTGCGCGATTATCTGTTGCGGCGGCTGGCCGCAAGGCTCGGCCGCCTGGAGGAATGAGCATGACGGCGTGGCTTGCCGACCAACCGGCAAAGACCTTGGACGCGCGCGCGCTGCGCGGCGAGTTTCCGATCTTCGCGCGCCATCCGGGCCTGGTGTTTCTCGATTCCGCAGCCAGCGCGCAGAAACCGCGGCAGGTCATCGACGGCATCGCCGAATTCTATCGCAGCGACTATGCCAACGTGCACCGCGGCGTCTACAAGCTCAGCGCCCGCTCGACCGACCTGTTCGAGGCGGCGCGCGAGAAGCTGCGCGCGTTTTTCAATGCCGGCGACGAGCGCGAGATCGTCTTCACCGGCAACACGACCGAGGCCATCAACCTTGTCGCGCAGAGCTGGGGACCGGCGCATCTTAAGGCCGGCGACGAGATCGTCATCAGCGATGTCGAGCATCATTCCAACATCCTGCCGTGGCAGCAATTGCGCGACCGGCTCGGCCTCACGCTCCGCGTCGCACCGACCGACGCGACCGGCGAATTCGACTTGGGCGCCTTCGAGGCGCTGCTGTCGCCGCGGACAAAGCTCGTCGCGGTCACCCACCTGTCGAACGTGACCGGCGCGGTCCTGCCGGTCGAGCGCATCGTCGAATTGGCGCATGCGCAAGGCGCCCTTGTGCTGATCGACGGCAGCCAGGCGGCGCCGCGCCTGCCGGTCGATGTGCGCGCATTGGGCTGCGATTTCTACGCGGTAACCGGCCACAAGCTCTACGGCCCGACCGGCATCGGCGTGCTGTGGGGCCGCTACGATCTGCTCGAAGCGATTCCGCCGTGGCAGACCGGCGGCGGCACGATCCTCAATGTCGAATACGCCCATACCGATTACCTCGAACCGCCGCACCGTTTCGAGGCCGGCACGCCGAACATCGCCGGCGCCGTGGGCCTGGTGCGCGCCGTCGATTTCATCGAAACCGTCGGCCGCGACGCGATCCGCGCGCACGAGGAGGCGTTGACCGGCTACGGTCTCGACCGCCTGTCGCGCATCCCCGGCCTCGGGCTCGTCGCCGGCGGCCAGCGGCGGCTCAGCATCCTGTCCTTCAACCTCGACGGCATCCACGCGCACGATGTCGGCACCGTGCTCGACCAGCACGATGTCGCGGTTCGCGTCGGTCACCATTGCGCGCAGCCCCTGATGGACAAGCTCGGCATCGCCGGCACGGTGCGCGCCTCGTTCGGCGTCTACAACGACGAAGCGGACATCGACCGCCTCGCGGCGGCGATCGAGGCGTGCCGGGAGATGTTCCGATGAGCCCCGAGACTAACGATAATCTGCGCGAACTCTATCAGGACATCATCCTCGACCACGGCCGCCACCCGCGCAATTTCCACGCGCTGGAGCATCCGACGCATCTGGCGCGGGGTCACAACCCCTTATGCGGCGACCGGGTCACGGTCTATTTGCGGATCGACGGCGAGCATATCGCCGATGTCAGCTTCGAGGGGCGCGGCTGTGCGATCTCGACCGCGGCCGCCTCGCTGATGACCGAGGTTCTGAAGGGCAAGACGATCGCCGAAGCGCGCCAGCTCTTCGCGCGGTTCCACGCCAGGGTGACGGGCGGCGAGCCGGCGGAATTACCCGAAGCACTCGAAGAGGATGGCGAGCGGCTGGAACCGTTGACCGGTGTCCGCGCCTATCCGACGAGGGTCAAATGCGCGACGTTGCCATGGCATGCCTTCGAGGCGGCGCTGAAATCCGGCCTCGCCGGCGA
>DATJUL010000149.1:0-2821 GCA_035502295.1 Allostellaceae bacterium
TGAAAAGCAATCCGCACACCGGCGATATCAGGCCGCTGCGGGGCAGGCATCGCGGGGCATTTCGGCGGCGGATCGGCGCTTGGCGCCTCATCTTCGCAGTGAAGACGGAGGAGCGAATTGTTCTCGTGGCCGACATCACCCCACGAACTTCGACGACTTATTGACGCCGAGGTTCGGGACTTCGGGCCTTGGACGAGCAGTTTCCGCTTCGATGAACGAGCTGCCGCATCCCGATGACGTAAGTCCGGCGGAGGTCGAGCGGCGCACGGAAGCGGTCGAGATCGGCTCGCCCGCAAGCCTTCCCGCGATCGCACTGCCGCCAGCCGGCGACGCGTTTCTCGGCCGCCGCATCACGCCCCTGACGCGCCGCCGCATCGAAAACTTCAAGGCCAACCGGCGCGGCTTCTGGTCGTTGTGGATTTTTCTCGCGCTGTTCATCGTCAGCCTGTTCGCCGAGTTCATCGCCAACGACCGGCCGCTCGTCGTTGATTACGCCGGCCATCTCTATTTCCCGGTGCTGGTCGATTACCCGGAGACGAATTTCGGCGGCTTTTTCCCGACCGAGACCGACTATCGCGACCCGGTCGTCAAGGCCGAGATCGACAAGCGCGGCTGGATGATCTGGCCCTTGATCCCGTTCAGCTACAATACGATCACCAGCGCGCCGGGGCCGTTTCCGGCGCCGCCGTCGCGGATCGACTGGCTCGGCACCGACGACCAGGGCCGCGATGTCTTGGCGCGGCTGATCTATGGCTTTCGCGTCTCGGTGCTGTTCGGCCTGGCGCTGACGATTCTGTCGTCCATCGTCGGCGTCGCGGCCGGCGCCGTACAGGGTTATTTCGGCGGGCTGACCGATCTGTTGTTCCAGCGCTTTATCGAGATCTGGGAAGGCTTTCCGACGCTCTACCTGTTGATCATCCTGTCGGCGCTGGTGGTGCCCGGTTTCTGGTGGCTCCTGGGCCTGATGCTGCTCTTTTCGTGGACCGCGCTGGTCGGCGTCGTGCGCGCCGAATTTCTGCGCGCCCGCAATTTCGACTATGTCCGCGCAGCGCGCGCGCTCGGCGTTTCCGACCCGGTCATCATCTGGCGCCATGTCCTGCCGAACGCGATGGTGGCGACGGTCACGTTTATGCCGTTCATCCTCAACGGCTCGATCACGACCCTGACCTCTCTCGATTTTCTCGGCTTCGGCCTGCCCCCCGGCTCGGCCTCGCTGGGCGAACTGTTGGCCGAGGGCAAGGCCAATCTGCAGGCGCCGTGGCTCGGCATCACCGCGTTCGCGACGCTGGCGGTGATGCTGAGCCTGTTGATTTTCATCGGCGAAGCAGTGCGCGACGCGTTCGACCCGCGCAAGGTGCGGCTGTGACGGAACGATCCTTCGAGACGGGCGCTCCGCGCCCTCCTCAGGATGACGACACCCCCGTCATGCTGAGGAGCGCCCAACGGGTGCGTCTCGAAGCGCGCAGGGCCGCGGCGCGATGACCCTCCTCGAAGTGCGCGACCTCGGGGTGACGTTTTCCGGCTGGCGCGGCGCGCCGCCGGTCGCGGCGGTGAAGCGCGTGTCGTTCAGCCTCGACCGCGGCGAGCGGCTGGCGCTGGTCGGCGAGAGCGGGTCGGGCAAATCGGTGACGGCGCTGTCGATCCTGCAGCTTTTGCCCTACCCGAACGCCGCCCATCCGAAGGGCAGCAGCGTCCGCTTCGCCGGCGAGGAACTGGTCGGCGCGCCCGAGGGGCGGCTGCGCGAGGTGCGCGGCAACCGCATCGCGATGGTCTTTCAGGAGCCGATGACCTCGCTCAACCCGCTCCACACGATCGCCAAGCAGGTCGCCGAGACCTTGCTGATCCACAAGCACCTGTCGCCGGCGGCGGCGCGTGGCCGCGTCGTCGAGCTGCTGCACCTGGTCGGGCTGCGCGATGCCGAGGCGCGGCTCGAGGCCTATCCCCACCAGTTGTCGGGCGGGCAGCGGCAGCGCGTCATGATCGCGATGGCGATCGCCAACGAACCCGACATCCTGATCGCCGACGAGCCGACGACGGCGCTCGACGTGACGATCCAGGCGCAGATCCTGCATCTGATGCGCGATCTGACCGATCGCCTCGGCATGGCGCTCCTGCTCATCACGCACGATCTGTCGATCGTCCGCCACATGGCCGCGCGGACCTGCGTCATGACGGAGGGCGAGATCGTCGAGGTCGGCCCGACCGAGCGGATTTTCGCCCGGCCGCAGCATCCCTATACGCGGCGCCTCCTCGCGGCGGAGCCAAAGGGTCGCGTCGCGCCGGCCGACCCGGCGGCGCCCGTCATCCTCGCCGGCGACAATGTGAAGGTGTGGTTTCCGCTCCGCAGCGGCCTGTTCCGCCGCATCAAGGGTTACGTCAAGGCGGTGGACGGCATTTCGCTCCAGGTGCGCGAGGGGGCGACGCTGGGCGTCGTCGGCGAGAGCGGCTCGGGCAAGACGACCCTGGGTCTGGCGCTCTTGCGCCTCACCGACAGCACCGGCGGCATCAGCTTTGCAGGGCACGACATCGGCCGCGCGCGGCAAAGGCGGCTGCGGCCGCTGCGGCGCCAGATGCAGATCGTCTTCCAGGACCCGTATTCGAGCCTATCGCCGCGGCTGTCGGTGGCGCAGATCGTCGGCGAGGGGTTGAAGGTGCACCGGTTGGCGGCGAGCGAGGCGGCAGAACGCCGGATGATCGAAGAGGCGCTCATCGAGGTCGGGCTGGATCCCGCCGCGGCCGACCGCTATCCGCACGAATTCTCCGGCGGCCAGCGCCAGCGCATCGCGATCGCCCGCGCGCTGGTCTTGAAGCCGCGCTTCAT
>DATJUL010000150.1:0-14547 GCA_035502295.1 Allostellaceae bacterium
GCTGCACGACGCGCCGGCTGCCGTCGCGCTGGCCGGGATGGCGCTGGCGGGGACCGCGGCGGGCGCGGCGTGGATCGCGCTGGCCGGCGGTCTGCGCCACTGGCGCGGCGTCAACGAGACGATCTCCAGCCTCTTGCTCAACTACATCGCGATCGCGATCCTGAACCAGCTGGTCGAAGGGCCGTTTCGCGACCCGCAGAGCCTCAACAAGCCGTCTTCCCCGTCGATCGGCTATGCCCACATGATCGGCGCGATCCCCGGCACCGAGATCCATTGGGGCCTGGTGGTCGGCATCGTCGTGTGCATCGGGGCGTATATCCTGATCCGCCACACGACGGTCGGCTTTGCCGCCCGCATCGCCGGCGGCAATCTGCGCGCGGCGCGCATGGTCGGGCTGCCGATCGGCTGGCTCGTCATGCTGACCTGCGCCCTCGGCGGCGGCGCGGCCGGGCTCGCCGGCATGATCGAACTCGCCGCGGTACAGGAGCGCGCCAGCGCCGACCTGATCACCGGCTACGGCTATACCGGTATCCTCGTCGCGTTTCTGGCGCGGCAGAACCCGCTCGCGATCATCCCGGTCGCGGTCCTGCTCGGCGGCATCAACGCGAGCGGCGGGCTGTTGCAGCGCCATCTCGGCCTGCCCGACGCGGCGACGGTCGTGTTGCAGGGGATCATCTTCGTGATGATCCTGGCGAGCGATTCGGTGTACGGCCGCCTGCCGTGGTTCAAGCCGGCGGAGGCGCGCACATGACCAGCGCCGGCGGCGGCCTCGGCTTGTGGATCGTGCCGCTGGCGGTGCTCGGCGGCGCGATCCGCGTCAGTACGCCGTTTCTGTTCGTCAGCCTCGGCGAATGCATCACCGAGAAGGGTGGCCGCATCAACCTCGGCCTCGAAGGCACGCTGGTGATGGGGGCGATGAGCGGCTACGCCGTGTCCTATCTCAGCGGCTCGCCGTGGCTCGGTGTCTTGGCGGCGGGCCTCGTCGGCATGGGCATGGGCTTGCTGCACGGCACGATCTGCTCGCTGCAGCGGGTCAACGACATCGCGGTCGGCATCGCGCTGATGCTGTTCGGCGTCGGGCTCGCCGATTATCTCGGCAAGCCGTTCATCCAGCCGGCCGCGCCGCAATTGCCGTCGATCAATTTCGGCTGGTGGGCGAGTTCGCCCGACGTGCAGAACGCGCTGAAGATCAACGAATTGTTTCTCGTCGGCGTGGCGCTGGTGCCGCTGCTGGTCTGGGCCTTCCGGGCGACGCGCTGGGGCCTCATCCTGCGCATCGTCGGGGAGAGCGCCGACGCCGCACGCGCTTTGGGCTATCCGGTCCTCCCGGTGCGCATCATCGCGACCTGTTGCGGCGGCTTTCTGGCCGGCATCGGCGGCTCGTTCCTGTCGCTTTATTATCCCGGCGCGTGGAGCGAGCGGATCTCGTCGGGTCAGGGCATCACCGCCGTGGCGCTCGTCATCTTCGCGCGCTGGAACCCGCTGTTGTGCTTTTACGCGGCGCTGTTGTTCGGCGGCGCCGGCGCGCTCGGGCCGTCGTTGCAGGGGGTCGGCGTGCACGGCGGCTACTACCTGCTGAATGCGCTGCCGTACATCCTGACGCTCCTCATCATGATCACCACCTGCTCGCCGAAGCGCACGCTGGTCGGCGCGCCGGCCGAGTTGTCGATCACCAAATAGGAGGGGGGATGAGCGGCCTCGGCGGCCTCAACAAAAGTGCCAACAGCGTCGTCGTCGGCCTCGCGCAGCTGCAACTGCCGGTCGTCGATACGCCGCTGCAATTGGCGGCGCAGGCCGAGCGCATCTGCGCGATGGTCGAGAAGGCGCGGCGCGGCTTGCCGACGATGGATCTCGTCGTGTTTCCCGAATATGCGCTGCACGGCCTGTCGATGAACATCGACCCGGCGCTGATGTGCCGCCTCGACGGGCCCGAGGTCGCGGCGTTTCGTCGCGCCTGCCGGGCCCATCGCCTCTGGGGCTGCTTTTCGCTGATGGAGGCAAACCCTGACGGCAACCCGTACAATTCGGGGATCATCATCGACGACGACGGCGACATCGCGCTGTACTACCGCAAGCTGCACCCGTGGGTGCCGGTCGAGCCTTGGGCGCCGGGCGATCTCGGCGTACCGGTCTGCGACGGCCCGAACGGCGCCAAGATCGCGCTGATCATCTGCCACGACGGCATGTTCCCGGAAATGGCGCGCGAGGCGGCCTACAAGGGTGCCGAGATCATGCTGCGCACCGCCGGCTATACCGCGCCGATCCGCCACGCCTGGACGATCACCAACCAGGCCAACGCGTTCAGCAACCTGATGGCGACGGCGAGCGTGTGCCTGTGCGGCTCCGACGGCACGTTCAACTCGATGGGCGAAGCGATGTTCTGCAATTTCGACGGCACCGTCATCGCCGCGGGCGGCGGCGTGCCCGACGAGATCGTCGCCGCCGAACTGCGGCCCGATCTGGTGCGCGAGGCACGCCGCGACTGGGGGGTCGAGAACAACATCTACCAATTCGGCCATCGCGGCTTTGTCGCGGTGGCGGGCGGCGCGCAGGATTGCCCCTACACCTACATGCACGATCTCCTCGCCGGCCGCTACCGGCTGCCGTGGGAGAATGAGGTGCGCGTCACCGATGGCACGTCGTGCGGTTTCGCCGCGCCGACGCGGCCCTATCGCGAGGCCCGTCATGGCTGAGCGCTATGTCGCCGCCGATCCCTATCCGTGGCCTTATGACGGGCAGCTTGCGCCCGCCAACACGGCGCTGATCGTCATCGACATGCAGACCGATTTCTGCGGCATCGGCGGCTATGTCGACAAGATGGGCTACGATCTGTCGCTGACCCGCGCGCCGATCGCCCCGATCGGCCGCGTCCTGGCGGCGATGCGGCAAGGCGGCTTCACCATTTTCCACACCCGCGAGGGGCATCGGCCGGATCTCGCCGACCTGCCGGCGAACAAGCGCTGGCGGTCGCGGCGGATCGGCGCCGGGATCGGCGATCCGGGACCGTGCGGCCGCATCCTGGTGCGCGGCGAGCCGGGCTGGGACATCATCCCCGAACTGGCGCCCGCCACCGGCGAGCCGATCATCGACAAGCCGGGGAAGGGATCGTTCTGCGCCACCGACCTCGAACTCATGCTGCGGCTGCGCGGCATCCAGAACATCGTGTTGACCGGCATCACGACCGATGTCTGCGTCCACACCACGATGCGCGAGGCCAACGACCGCGGCTTCGAGTGCCTGTTGCTCGAAGATTGCTGCGGCGCCACCGATGTCGACAACCACGTGCATGCCTTGAAGATGATCAAGATGCAGGGCGGCGTGTTCGGCGCGGTGTCGAATTCGCGTGCGTTTATCGAGGCGATTGTATGATGGATGAAGCAACTGGTGTCGAAGTCCGCTCGATGACCAAGCGCTTCGGCGCGTTCGTCGCGCTCGACGATGTGTCGCTGCAGGTGCGACCCGGCAGCTTTCATGCGCTCCTGGGCGAAAACGGCGCCGGCAAAAGCACCCTCGTCAAATGCATGATGGGGTATTACCGGCCGGACGAGGGACAGATCATCATTGCCGACCGCGAGCGCACGATCCCCAACCCGCGCGCCGCGCATGCCCTAGGCCTCGGCATGGTCTACCAGCATTTCACGCTGGTGCCGGCGATGACGGTCGCCGAGAACCTCGTCATGTCGCGCGCCGAATTGCCGCTCGTCATCGATTGGCGCGTCGAGAACAAGGCGCTCGAAGCGTTCCTCGAGCGGATGCCGTTCCGCGTCCCGCTCGACGCCAAGGTGTCGGCGCTGTCGGCCGGCGAGCGGCAGAAATGCGAAATTCTGAAGCAGCTCTATCTCGGCCACCGCTTTCTGATCCTCGACGAGCCGACCTCGGTCTTGACGCCGCAAGAGGCCGACGAGGTGCTGGGGTTGTTGCGCGCGATGGTCGAGCGCGGCGAACTGACCGTGTTGATGATCACCCACAAATTCCGCGAGGTCATGGCGTTTGCCGATTCGGTGACGATCCTGCGGCATGGAAGGAGCGTCGGCGGCGGCGCAACCGGCGATCTGACCCCCGACGACATGGCGCGCACGATGATCGGCGCCGAGGAACTGGCGGCGCAGCCCGGGCGTACCGGCGAGGCTGGCGGGCCGCGGCTGCAAATCCACGGGCTGGCGGTCAACGACGATGCCGGGCAGCCGGCGGTTCGCGAGCTGTCGCTGGCGGTGCATCGCGGCGAGATCGTCGGCGTCGCCGGCGTGTCGGGCAACGGCCAGCACGAGCTGGTCGAGGCACTGGCCGGCCAGCGGCTGGCGGCGGCGGGCGAAATCCGCATCGGCGGCGAGGTCTTCAGCGCCAGCCGCGCCGAGATGCGCCGGCACAAATTCTCCTGCCTGCCGGACGAACCGCTGCGCAACGCCTGCGTCGGCAAGATGAGCGTCGCCGAGAACATGGCGTTCCGCGGTTTCGACCGCATGCCGTTTGCGTTCGGCGGCACCTGGCTGCGACCGTCGGCGATGCGCGAGGAGGCCGAGCGGCGCATCGCGCAATATCGCGTACGCACCCGCTCGCCGAACACGCCGCTGGCGGCGCTGTCCGGCGGCAATGTGCAGCGCGCCGTGCTGGCGCGCGAACTCGACGGCGGCGCCGAGGTTATGATCGCCGCCAACCCGTGCTTCGGCCTCGATTTCGCTGCCGTCGCGCAAATCCGCGCCGAAATCGTTGCCGCCCGCAACCGCGGCGCCGCGGTCCTCCTGGTCAGCAGCGACCTCGACGAAATCCTTGATGTCGCCGACCGGCTCGTCGTCATGTTCAACGGTCGCCTCGTGCACGAGGCGGCGGTCGCCGAGGCCGATTTGACCGAGATCGGCCGCCACATGGCCGGGCATTAGCGAGGCGCGGCCATGAGATCACCACGTCGCCGAGATTGCTTCGCTTCGCTCGCAATGACGCCGGGAGGATTTGTCATTGCGAGGAGCGCAGCGACGACGCAATCCGGATCGATATGATGCCGACGATCGAAACGGCGCAGCCCTATCCATATGAGTTTCCCCGCGGCCGCTTTGCGCTGCTGCTGATCGACATGCAGCGCGACTTCATCGAGCCAGGCGGGTTCGGCTCGGCGCTCGGCAACGATGTGTCGCGCCTCGCCGCGATTGTGCCGGCGACGGCGCGGCTGCTCGCCCGCTGCCGCGCGGCCGGGCTGCCGGTCATTCATACCAAAGAGGCGCACCGCGCCGACCTGTCGGATTGCCCGCCGGCAAAGCGCCGGCGCGGCAACGCGGCGCTGCGGATCGGCGACGACGGGCCGATGGGGCGCATCCTCGTCGCCGGCGAGCCGGGCAACGATTTTGTCGCGGCGCTGCAGGCGGCGCCCGGCGAGACGGTTATCGAGAAGCCCGGCAAGGGCGCCTTCTGCGCGACGCCGCTCGATCAGCTGCTGCATGAGCGCGGCGTCACCCACCTGGCGATCGCCGGCGTCACGACGGAGGTCTGCGTGCAGACGACGATGCGCGAAGCCAACGACCGCGGCTATGAATGCGTGCTGATCGAAGACGCGACCGAAAGCTATTTCCCCGAGTTCAAGGCGGCGACGCTGGCGATGGTGCGTGCGCAGGGCGCAATCGTCGGCTGGACCGCGACGGTCGATGAGGTTCTCGCGGCGCTGGAGGGAGCGTGACCGCCAGCCGATCGATCGCGGAGACCCTGGCGAGCGGCTGGCGCACCCGCGACTGGCAACCGTTTCGCGACGGGATCGACGCGGCGTGGCTCTATCAGAACGGCCCGCACGGCCCCGCCGCGGCTTACCTGCGCTATCGCCCTGGCGCGCGCGTGCCGCTGCATTGGCATGCCGGCTACGAGCATGTCTTTGTGCTCGACGGGGCGCAGAGCGACGACCGCGGCCGCTACGCCGCCGGCAGCCTGGTGATCAATCCGCCCGGTTCCTCGCACGCGGTGGTCAGCGAAGAGGGCTGCGTCGTGCTGGTGGTCTGGGAGCGGCCGGTCGTCTTCGGTTCCTGCCCCTGAACGCCGGCCGTCAACCCGCGGCGGAGATCAGGATTTTTTGGCGCGCTGCAGGAGTTCGGCAACGAGCGCGCGGGCTGCGAGAAGATCGCGGCGGATCGCTTCGAGCGCGGCGCGGGGTTCCGCGTCGCCGGTGTGCTGCGGCGCCGGCGGGCGGCGGCGCGGCCGGCGCGCCGGCGGTGGCTCTGTCATTGCCGCGGGCGACAGCGCGTCGAGCGGAAACAGGCTGGGCATCGCCGGTCGGGGCTCGGCCGGCGCGGCGCCGCCGCCTGGCGGATCGGTCAACAGCCGTTGCACGCCGCGGATCGTATAGCCGTCCTGATAGAGGCACTGGCGGATGCGCCGCAGCAGCGCGACGTCTTCCGGCCGGTAATAGCGCCGGCCGCCGCCGCGCTTCAGAGGCTGCAATTGCGGGAATTTCGCTTCCCAGAAGCGCAGCACATGCGGCGGCACATCGAGGTCGCCCGCGACCTCGCCAATCGTCCGAAACGCCGACGGGCGCTTGGCCGGCCGCGCCGGCCGGGGTTCGCCCTCGCCGCTCACCTCAGGCCGAGGCCGAACGTCCGGCGCCGGCGGCGGCCGGCTCGGCGGCCGCCTCGGTGCCGCGCTGATGCTCGTTGTTGATCTGGTGCTTCAAGGCATGCGAGGCGCGAAACACCAAAACCCGGCGCGGACTGATCGGAACCTCCTGCCCGGTTTTCGGGTTGCGCCCGATGCGCGCGCCCTTGCGGCGAACGGCAAAGCTGCCGAACGATGAGATCTTGACCATCTCGCCGCGCTCGAGCGCGTCGGCGATCTCGGCAATGACCGACTCGACGAGCTCGGCCGATTCGGTGCGCGACAGTCCGACCTCTTGATAGACCGCCTCGGTGAGCTGAGCGCGGGTAACCGTGCGATCGCTCATGACGCCTTCCCCTGCTGCCGGGGAAAGGTTAGCCCTCCCGCAAAAATCCGTCAAATTCCAAAGCGTTGTCCGAGGTTTCCCAGGGCTTCGCTACCATCGCACGAGGGCGGCGCCCCAGGTCAGCCCGCCGCCCAGCGCCTCCATCAACACGAGTTGGCCGCGCTGGATGCGGCCGTCCGCGACCGCCTCATCGAGGGCCAGCGGGATCGATGCCGCCGAGGTGTTGGCGTGCCGCTCGATCGTCACGATCGTGCGCCCCGCCGTCACCCCCAATTTCCGGCCGACCGCCTCGATGATGCGGGTATTCGCCTGATGCGGCACCAGCCAGTCGATATCGGACGCAGCGAGCCCGTTGGCCGCCAGCGCCTCTTCCACCACCTCGCTCAGACGCACGACCGCCTGGCGGAAGACCTCGCGGCCCTCCATGCGCAAAAAGCCGGCCGTGCCGGTCGAAGACGGGCCACCGTCGACGTACAGGATGTCGCGCAGGCGACCATCCGAATGCAGGTGGGTCGACAAGATGCCGCGCCGACCGCCAGCGCCGGAGCCGTCGCGGACCGCGTTCAGCACGAGGGCGCCCGCACCATCGCCGAACAGGACGCAGGTGCCGCGGTCGGTCCAATCGAGAATGCGCGAAAAGGTCTCGGCGCCGATCACCAGCGCGGTGCCGGCCTGGCCGAGGCGCAGCGCGTTGTCGGCGACGGCGAGGGCAAAAATAAAGCCCGAACACACCGCCTGCACGTCGAAGGCAGCGCCGCGATTCATGCCGATCGCGGCCTGCACCTTGACCGCCGTCGCCGGGAAGGTCTCGTCCGGCGTCGCGGTCGCCAGCACGATCAGGTCGACATCGCTGCCGCTCATGCCGGCCTGCTGCAACGCGCGCTCGGCGGCGCGCGCCGCCAGATCGGAGGTCAGTTCGCCGGGTGCGGCGATGCGCCGCTCGGCGATGCCGGTGCGCTGGCGGATCCACGAATCGGAGGTGTCGAGCCGTTGCGCCAGCGCATCGTTGGTCAGGATGTGCTCCGGGAGACAGCCCCCGCAACCGACGACCAGCGAGCGCAGGTTCATCGCGACAGGGTGGCGACGCCGGCTGCCGGCGTCGCCGGCGCCGCGGCGTTGAGGCGCGCCAAATCGTCGCTGATCTTCTGCAGAAAGCCGTTCATCTTGAGGTCGACCGCGACGCCGATCGCGTTGGCAAAGCCGAACGCATCGGTCGAGCCGTGGCTTTTGACGGCGATGCCGGCCAGCCCGAGGAACATGGCGCCGTTATAGCGCCGCGGGTCGAGCCGCGCCGCGAGTTTCTTCAACGCGCTGCGGGCAAACAGATAGCCGATGCGGGCCGAAAGGGAATAGCGGAACGAGGCGCGCAGCGATTCGTTGAACAGCTTGGCGACACCCTCGACCGCCTTCAGCGTCACATTGCCGGTGAACCCATCGGTGACGATGACATCGACGGTGCCCGCGGCGATGTCATCGCCCTCGATAAAGCCGTAAAAGCGGATCGGGGTCATGCCGCCGCGCAGGCGGGCGGCCGCAGCGCGCACCGCGTCGTTGCCTTTCAAATCCTCCGAGCCGACATTCAGCAGGCCGACCGTCGGCTGCGCCAACCCCAGGACGGTGCGGGCGAAGACGTCGCCCATCAGTGCGAACTGCACGAGATTTTCGGCATCGCATTCGATATTGGCGCCGAGATCGAGCATGACGCTGTCGCCGCGGCGGGTCGGGAACAGCGTCGCGATCGCCGGCCGGTCGATGCCGGGCAGCGTCTTCAGCGCAAACTTCGCCATCGCCATCAGGGCGCCGGTATTGCCGGCCGACACAACGCCGTCGGCGCGCCCGTCGGCGACCGCATCGATCGCCAGCCGCATGCTGGACTGGCGTCCGGTCCGCAGCGCAACGGACGGTTTGGCGTCGCCCGGGATGGCCTCGGCGGTGTGATGCAGCGTCATCGCCGACGCCAGGCGCGGCAATTTCGCCAGCAGCGGGGTGATCCGCGCGCGGTCGCCGAACACGAGGAAATTGGCGGTCGGGAAGCGCTCCAGGGCGATGTCGGCGCCCTTCAACACCATCGCCGGCGCGTGATCGCCGCCCATCGCGTCGAGGGCAATGGTGATGCCGTGGCTCACGCCGGCGCGCCTCGCGCTGTCGTCGTCGGCTAGGCCGTCGTGGCCGGCTGCGGCACGACTTCCCGGTCGTGGTAGTAGCCGCAGGATGGGCACACATGATGCGGTCGCTTCAATTCGCCGCAATTCGGGCATTCGGCGTAGGCGGCGGGCGGCAGCGCGTGATGCGAGCGCCGCATGTTGCGGCGCGACGGCGAGGTTTTCCTCTTCGGAACGGCCATGATCGACTCCGATGCCATGCAAACGTTGCCGCTAATTAGCCAAATTTCCGCCGTGCCGGCAACAGCCACGGCACCGCTGCCGCGAGCCGGCGCGCCCGCCCTTATTCGGCGCGGCGGTCGAGCAGCCGCGCCAATGCGGCAAACGGCCCCGCCGCCTCGGCCGACGCTTCGGTTGCCGCCGCATCGGCATCCGGGCTGCGCGGGAAGGGCGGCAGCGCCAGCGAAAACTCCTGCGCCACCGCCTCGCCGATGTCGATCGCGTCGGCGGCGAGCGGTTCGAACGCGACCGCATCGCCGACCAGGCCGGCCGCAGCTTCCTCGGCGTCCGGCGGGCCGTAAAGCAGTTCGAACTCGCCCGACAGCGCGCCGTCGATCGGGTCGAGCGTGACGACGCATTCCTGGACGAACAGAGCCTCGAACCGGGCGTGCAGCAGGATCATATCGCCGCCGCGCCGGAGCAACTCGACCCGAGCGGCCAGTTGGTCAAGGCTGAGGAGGTCGAAGCGGCGAGCGAGCGCCTCGCGCTCGGCGGCGCCGGCCGCGATGTCGCGACGCAGCGGCTCGGCGCCGATTCGCGCCAGCAGCACCGGCCGGGAGAACTCGGGGGCGCCGGTCATCTCGGCCCCGTGGTCGGTTCCGTGGTCGGTTCCGCGGCGTCCGGGAGCCGCGGCGGCTCGCCGAACGCCACCTCGCCGGCCAGGAGCGCGCTCGGGTCCTGCGCGCGAAGCCGCACTACCTCGCCGCGCACATACGCGGCCATGGCGCCGAGGCGGGGCGCCGCGGTCGCTGACGCGGTCCCGAACAGGTTGCGCGCGAGCGCCGCCTGCAGTGCGGCATCGCCGCCTGCCAGCCCGCCCTCATAGGCGGCAATGCGACCGTAAAAGGCCTCGGCCATGCGCCGCACCTCGCGGCCGACGCTCAGATCGCCGGTGCCCATCTCGCGCAGCGAGCGGTCGAGGTCGAGGAACATCGCGTCGAAAAAGCGCTGCCCGAGCGGCCGTGCCTGCGGCTGCTCGCGCTTCAACCGGTGCAGATAGAGGAACGCGTGCAGGCAGATCAGCTCAAAGCGGCCGGCCACCGTGTCGGGGACGCCGGCATCGGTGAAAAACCCCGGCCGGCGCGCCTGCGCGACGACCCGCTCGTAAGCGCAGCGCGCGGCGGTTTGCAGCGGATCGGGGCGAAACAGCGTGAACATGCGCGGCCAACAGCCCGATCGTAATGCCGGCCGGGCGTTGACAGAAACCCGCACGCGGCTAAAGTCGAGACCCTGACATGGGCCGATTGCAGCCCTGTTTCAACACGAGCGTGGCGATCCGCCCAGTGTTACGTTTGCTCCCGGCCAAGCTCTTCCGCGCATTTCCGCTTGCCGCGATGCTGCTCGCGGCCGGCCTCGCCGGCTGCGTGGCCGACATCGAACGGCGCGGCGAACTGCCGGAACGGGCCAAAATCGCGCAGATCCATCCTGGCACCACAACCCGCGCCGAGGTCCTGAAGCTGCTCGGCTCGCCGTCCAGCACCGGCGTGTTCGATCCCAACAGCTGGTATTACATCAGCCGGGAAACCAAGCAGATTTCGTTCTTCGACCCGGACGTGCTCGACCAGCAGGTGTATGTCGTCAGCTTTAACGGCGACGGCATCGTCAACGGCGTCGAACACAAGACGCTGCAAGACGCGGAGAATGTGCCGATGGCGCCGGGCGCGACGCCGGCGCCGGGCCGCGAATTGACCTTCATGGAGCAGGTGCTCGGCAATATCAGCCGCTTCGGCGGCGGCGGCACAGTCCCGAACTCGCCGGGCGCCAACGTCGACTCCGGGCGCTCGACCAATCAGATCGGGTTCTAAGGCGCGTCAACCGGCTCTTGGCTATCCCGACACCGCCGAATCAGCAGGCGCAGTTGGAGCAGTACAAAGAAGTGCTCAAAATCAGCAGGGAGCGACGGTACCCTGATGAGCCGGCCGCGATGGATGGACCTCACCGTCTTCAACTCCTTTGAGGGCCGCAAAACGGCGCTATGTCGGCACTGCCGACCGGACAGCAGAAGCGCAGAAATTCGCGACCTGCGAGTTCGCTGAAACAGCGCACCGGTCGCCGTCGCCATCGTAATATCGTAGGCGACCAGGAACCGAGCGGCTTTCAGGGCGATGTTCGGCACGACGCCGACTGCCTATTTTCAGGATATGCGTGATCGCCGCGCCAGCAACGAATGACACGGATGCCTGCGCGACCTTGGTCGCGCAATCACCGTTTCGCGCGCTTGCGCCATCCCCTTTGATCGCTGCTTTCGGCGCAGGGCCGTCATCGTGCTTCGATCGCCTCGACACGTTCGTTCGACCAGGCGCGCCGCGAATGCGCCAAGGCCCCTGCGTGCCGCATTTTGCGGGATCGGGCATCGAAGTCCTCAAACGTCTTGTCGACAAGGTCGAGCCGTAGCTGCTCGCCGCGCTCTCCGATGCCAACATGGCGGGGATGGACGGGCTTGCAGCTGCTCGGGGGAGTTCTGGCAGCGCCACCCCGAATTGCCCCGTGACGATGCGCAGCGCCTCGCTTTGAACAATGCTGCGCATTAAACTTGGCGGCGCCGCTCAAATTGAACCCGAGGGGAGACGCTGATGGCGCAGTCCTATTCGAAGGATGCCCTGTTCGAGCGCGCCGAGGCGCTCGTGCCGCGCTTGCGGGAGCGCGCGGTCGCCACCAACGACGCCCGCTCGATTCCGGCCGAGACGATCAAGGAGTTTTGGGACAACGATCTCTTCTACCTGGTGAAGCCGAAGAAGCATGGCGGCCCCGAGGTCCGGGTCGACACCAATTTCGAGGTCGCCTCGGTGCTCGCCAAAGGGGACGGCTCGGCCGCCTGGGTCTGGGCCATCATGGGCATCCACGACCTGTTCGTGGCGCTCTTCCCGGAACGGGCGCAGCAGGAGTATTGGGCCAACGACCGCACCCTGTCGGCCTCGAGCTTCGCGCCATTCGGCCGCGTTACCGAGGCAGCGGGCGGGTTGAAGCTCAATGGCAAATGGGGGTTCTGCAGCGGCATCGACCATGCGCAATGGATGATCCTCGCCGCCCTCGCCGGCATGCTGAGCCGGGACCCGCCCATCCCCGACATCCGCTATTGCCTCGTGCCGAAGTCGGACGTGACGGTGGTCGACGACTGGTATGTGTCGGGCCTGCAAGGCACCGGCAGCAAGAGCTGCGTCGTCGAAGATTTGTTCGTGCCCGAGCACCGCACGGTCACCAATGTCGACCTGACCGAGGGCAACTCGCTCGGCTCGCGCCTTTATGAGAGCCCGCTCTATAAGACGCCGGTTTGGGCGATCTTTCCGTTCTGCATCTCGTCGGTCGCGCCCGGCATCGCCAAAGGCGCGGTCGAGGCCTTCATCGGCGAGATGAAGGCGCGCGCCTCCCAGTTCGATCATTCACCGCTGTCGCGCAAGCCCACCATTCAGGCGCGGCTTGCCGAGGCATCGGCGCTCGCCGACGCGGCCGAGCTTCTCTATCTGCGCTCGCTGCACGAGACCATCGACAAGATCATGCGCGGCGAGGAGCTCTCGCTCGAGCACCGCGTGCGCAGCCGGCGCGATCAAGCCTACGCCATCCAGATGGCCCGCCGCGCCTGTGAGCTGCTGCAGGGCGCGCAAGGAGGCGGCGGCATCTTCAACCACAGCCACGTGCAGCGCTGCGGCCGCGATCTCGCCGGCGTCGCGGGCCACATCGTCGGCAACTGGGACATGCCGGCGGTCAATTACGGGCAGGTGATCTTGGGCGGCCCGCCGACCGACCCGATGTTCTGAAAGGCGATGCGGCCGCGATGCCGGGAGATCTTCAGATCACGTGCCGTGCTCCGTTCTCGTTCAATGTAGGTCTGCGATCATCGGAGCGTCGGCTTCGCGTCGCGCAGATCGCGCCCGGTGATCTCGACGTTGCCGTCGTCCGCCAACTGGCGCTGCCGCAGCTTCTTTTCGGCGATGCGCTCCAGCCGCGTGCGGTACAGGTAGTAGGCTTCGACGCACCGCTCCGGCGTCACCGCACCGTCGACGAGACGCTGGAAGATGGTCCGGCGAACCCGGACGATGCCTTGATACTCGCCGATGCCGACGCCGAACTCGACGGCTTCGGTCTCGGCGTTCCAGCGGGCATCCTCGGGGAAGGCGAACAACACGCTGCGCCTCCTATACGGATTTGCGGGTTGCTATATTGTTCACACTGCGGGCGCCGCTGCAAGTCGCGCCGTGACCGGGGACGTGAGGGCTAGGGGCTGAAAGCGAAGGCGTAGACGCGATCGTCGACCGCGGCGTAAAGCCTGCTGTCGGCGGCAATCAGGGTCTGGAAATGCCGTAGGCCGGCGAGCCTCTCGCTCGCGGTCAGCGGCGCGCCGGTGTCGCCGCGAAAAGCATGCAGCCGGCCATCGCCCTCGGCGCCGAGCACCCAGACGATCGGGTTGGCGCCGGCGCGGGTGCTGGTCGTGACGATCGGGATGCCGGCGCCGTCGAACGCCGCGCACCAGGCGGGCGACAGGCGCGGGGGTGAACCGGCGACGATCTTCAGGGCGACGAGATCGCCGCTCTCACCCGGCGGGCAGACGGCGGCGCCGGCGCGGACGACGACGAACGCCCCATCTGCAGACGTGAAGGCGGCCGGCGCGGTGATGATCGGCGCGTGCGCCACCCGCGTGGTGAAGAGCGCACCGCCGATGCCGCCGAGACCGCCGCGGTCGAGCAGGTAGCCGCGCCCGTCCTTGCCCAGCGCCAGCATCAGCCGCTGCACCCCGCCGCCTCGTTTCGGCACGTCGAGCGGGATCGGGTTGGTGCCGCCGAGATCGGCGTCGCGCTCATCCAGTTCGCGCCAGTCGGCCGGCGTGAAAAAATCGGCGGGCGCGGTGGAGTGGTGCAAATCGGGGGCAAGGCGGAAGACGCCTTCGCCATCGCCCCACCGCGCGGCGCCGATCGTGTTGCCGGTGGCAAACCACAGCGCGCCGTCGAGCGAAGCGACCCCGCCGGGCGCCCACACGCCGCCGCCACCGGCGCGGGTGCGCCACGCCATTAGGGGCGGCGGTTTGGCAAGCGGCAGGCCGATGATCCAGCCATGATAATCGCCGCAATCGCCGAAATGGCCGCCGAACGGAACATAGACCGCCCCGTCGAGCAGGACCAAGGCGCCCCGCTGGTTCTGCATGCGCGGGGCGAAGCCGAGGCGCTGCACGGCCGGTGCGTCGGCGATATCGATCGGCCAGCCGGGGAGGGTCGCGCCGTCCCGCAGCGACAAGGCGAAGACGCGGTGGCGCATCCCCGA
>DATJUL010000151.1:0-17649 GCA_035502295.1 Allostellaceae bacterium
CTCGCGCCGATCGCGGCGACGGCGGCGCAGCGGGCCGACGGGGTCGATGGCGCGGCGCTCGCGGCTGTTGCCGCCGCGCGTGCGGGCGACTGGACGAAAGCCTATGCCCAGGCGGCGAAAAGCAACGATGGCGCCGCGCTACCGGTCGTGCAGTGGCTCGATTTCACCCGCGCGGGAGCGGCCGGCCGGTTCGCCGAGATTTCCGCCTTTATCGAGCGGCACCCGGACTGGCCGTTGCAGATGACGCTGCGGCGCCGCGCCGAGGCGGCGCTGGCCGGCGAAAACGACGCGACCGCAGCCGCGTGGTTCCAGAAGCATCCGCCGATCAGCGGCGCCGGCATGGCGCGCGCCGCCGAGATCATGCTCGCACGCGGCGAGGCGGCCGGCACTGCCGCCCTGCGCGCGGCCTGGATCAACGGTGATTTCTCGGCCGCCGACGAGCACACACTGCTCGCGCGATTTGGTGCGCTGCTGCGACCCGAGGACGATCAGAAGCGGCTGGAGCGGCTGCTGTGGGACGGCCAGGACGACGCCGCCCGCCGCATGTTGCCGCTGGTGTCCGCCGCCCAGCGCAAACTGGCCGAAGCGCGCCTGGCGGTCGCCGCCGACGCCAAGAACGCCGGCAGCCTCGTCGCCCATCTCCCGGCGCAGCTTCGCACCGACCCCGGCCTCGCCTACGACGAGGCGGTGTGGTGGCACAAGAACGGCCGGTTTGACAATGCCGCGGCGCTGCTCTTGGCGCACCCCGATAACCCGGTCCGCCCGGCGATGTGGTGGAAGGAGCGGCTGCTCGTCGCCCGTCACCTGCTGGCCCACGGCGATCCGGCGACCGCCTATCGGCTGGTACAGATTCCGGCGGCGTGCACCGACGGGACCGCCTGCGACGCCGAATTTCTGAGCGGCTTCATCGCACTGCATTTCAACAAGGATCCGGCCGTCGCGTTCGACGATTTCGCGCGCATTCTCGGCCGCGTGACAAATCCTTATGCCAAGACCCGCGCCGCCTATTGGGCCGGGCGCGCCGCGGCGGCGGAGGGAAAACCGGAGCTAGCCTCGGCCTGGTACGCCGTCGGCGCCGAAAACATGGCAACATTTTACGGCCAGTTGGCCGCCCACAAGCTCGGCAAGGATGCACCGCCGCATCCCGTGCCGGAACCGCAGCCGACCGGCGCGCAACAGGCGACATTCGACGCCGAGCCGCTGGTCGGCGCCGCTCGATTGTTGTTCGCCGCCGGCGACGGACTGCATGCCGGCATCGTTCTGATGAAAATGGCCGAGGCAGCCAAGACCGAGCTTGCGTTTGCGATGCTCGGCTCGCTCGCCGACCGGTACGACCGCATTGACCTCGCGATCGCCGTCGCACGCCGCGCGATCGATGCCGGGATGCCGTTGATGGTGCATGGCTACCCGATCACCAAGCTGCCCACCGGCGGCACCGCCGAGCGTCCGCTGCTGCTGGCGATTGTGCGGCAGGAAAGCGGCTTTGCGCCGGGCGCGACCAGTTCGGTCGGGGCGCGCGGGCTGATGCAGTTGATGCCCGCGACCGCGAAGCGGGTGGCGGGCGAACTGCACCTGCCGTTCTCGCTCGCCCGGCTCAACGACGGCGTCTACAACGTCACGCTCGGCCGCTCGTACATCGAGACGCTGCTTGACGATTTTGGCGGCTCCTACCCGCTGGCGATCGCCGCCTATAACGCGGGGCCGGGCCGCGTCGAAGAATGGCTGCGCGATTTTGGCGACCCGCGCGGCAGCGGCATCAACATGGTCGATTGGATCGAGATGATCCCGTTCAACGAGACGCGCAGCTATGTCGAGCGCGTGCTCGAAAATCTGCAGATCTACCGCGGGCAGGAGGGGGACACGGCGACCGCATTCTCGCTGGTCGCCGATCTGGCGCGCTGAGGCGGCACCGGAGCCGGCGCCAGACGACGCCATTCGTCTCTGACGGCGGGATCGGGGTCCTCGGCACGGGCCGAGGCGGCGATCGCGGCAAGATGCGGCGCGATCCGGCCCAAGGCCCATACTGCCGCGCCGCGAACCAGCGGCGACGGGTCGTCCAGCAGGCGGTGCACCGCCGCCGTCAGTTCCGGGACCGCCGCGGGCATGTTGCCGATCGCGACCAGCACGTTGCGCAAAAATCGGTCGCGGCCGATGCGCTTCACCGACGTTCCGGCGAAACGGACGCGAAAGGCTGCGTCGTCGAGGCGCGCGAGTTCGGCGAGGTGCGGCGCGGCCAGCGCATCGCGCGGTCGCAAATCCGGTTCATCGGCGGCCCGCGCGAATTTGTTCCACGGGCAGACCGCCAGGCAATCGTCGCAGCCGAAGATGCGGTTGCCGATCAGCGGCCGCAGCTGATGCGGGATCGGCCCCTTGTGCTCGATCGTCAGATACGAGATGCAGCGTCGCGCGTCGAGCCGGTAGGGCGCCGGGAAGGCCGCCGTCGGGCAGGCGTCAAGGCAGCGCCGGCAGCCGCCGCAATGGTCGGTTTCCGGCATGTCCGGCGCCAGCGCCAGGCTCAGATATATTTCGCCGAGAAAGAGCCACGATCCGTAGCCGCGCGACACGAGGTTGGTGTGCTTGCCCTGCCAGCCGATCCCCGCCTGCTGCGCCAGCGGCTTTTCCATGACCGGCGCCGTATCGACGAACACCTTCAACTCGCCCGGCCACTGCGCTGCGATCCAGCGGCCGAGCGCCTTCAGCCGTTTTTTCAGCGTGTCGTGGTAATCGCGCCCGCGCGCATACACCGCGATCGTGCCGCGATCGGGATCGGCCGCCGCCGGCGCATCGTCGGCGCCGCCGTAGTTCATGCCGAGCACGACGACCGTTTTTGCTTCGGGCCATAGCGCCTGCGGGTTGCCCCGCCGCGCTGCGGTCGTCGCCAGCCAGCCCATGTCGCCGTGATAGCCGCGCGCCAGATATTCGCCGAGATCGGCACGCGCCGCATCGGCCAGATGCGCCGCCGCGAAGCCGACCGCATCAAAACCGATCGCCAGCGCCTCGGCGCGGATCGCCTCGCGGATCTCGGCCGGCATCGCCTCAGCCGCGGCCGCGATAGGGCGCGACGCCTGGTTCGGGCAGGAACAGCCCGTCGGGCGGCGTGCCGGTCTGGTAGAACACATCGATCGGGATGCCGCCGCGCGGATACCAGTAGCCGGCGATGCGCAGCCAGGCCGGGTCCAGCGCCGCGACGAGCCGGCGCGCGATTGCGAGGGTGCAGTCTTCGTGAAACGCCGCATGATTGCGGTAGGAGCCGAGGAACAGCTTCAGCGATTTGCTTTCGAGGATCATCCGATCCGGCACGTAATCGATGACGAAATGCGCAAAATCGGGCTGGCCCGTCACCGGACACAGGCTGGTGAATTCGGGGCATGTGAAGCGCACGACATAGGCACGGCCGCGATGCGGGTTGGGCACCGTGTCGAGCTGCGCCTCCTCGGGCGAGGCCGGCAGTGGCGCCGCCCGGCCGAGCACGGGCTCGGTCACTCCGCCTCTCCCGGCAGCGCCGCAAAGGCGCCGAGGCGGCCGGCCGCGATCGCGGCACGCAGTTCCGACATCAGGTCGGCGTAATACGTCAGGTTGTGTTGCGTCAGCAGCATGCTGCCCAGAATCTCGCCGGCCTTCACCAGATGATGCAGATAGGCGCGGCTGAAGCCGGCGCAAGCCGGGCAGCGGCATTGCGCGTCGAGCGGGCCGGGGTCGTCGGCGTGGCGGGCGTTGCGCAGGTTGAGCGCGCCCGTGCGGGTGAAGGCCTGTCCGGTGCGGCCGGAGCGGGTCGGCAGGACGCAATCGAACAGGTCGACACCGCGCTTGACCGCGCCGACCAGATCGCCGGGTTTGCCCACCCCCATCAAATAGCGCGGCCGGTCGGCCGGCAGAGAGGGCACATCATTCTCGACCATCGCGAACATCGTCTGCTGACCCTCGCCGATCGCCAGCCCGCCGATCGCATAGCCGTCAAAGCCGATTTCGACGAGCCGGCGTGCCGCGCGCTCGCGCAGATCGGCATACACGCCGCCCTGCACGATGCCGAAAATTCCGTGACCGGGCCGTGCGACAAACGCGGCGCGCGAGCGCTCGGCCCAACGTAACGTCAGTTCCATCGAGGCTTCGACCGCGCGGCGCTCGGATGGAAATGCCGTGCACTCGTCGAGCGCCATCGTGATGTCGGCGCCGAGCAGATGCTGGATCTCGACCGAGCGCTCGGGCGACAAGAGATGCCGGCTACCGTCGAGATGCGAGCGGAATGCGGCTCCTTCCTCGGTTATTTTTCGCAGGCTCGCCAATGACATGACCTGAAACCCGCCGGAATCGGTCAGGATCGCGTAGGGCCAGTTCATGAAGCGGTGCAAGCCGCCGAGCGCGGCGATGCGCTCGGCGCCCGGCCGCAGCATCAGATGGTAGGTGTTGGCGAGCACGACGCGGGCGCCGGTTGCGGCAACCGCTTCCGGCGTCATCGCCTTTACGGTCGCGGCGGTGCCGACCGGCATGAAGGCCGGCGTGTCGATAGTGCCGTGTGCCGTCGCCAGCCGACCCGCCCGCGCCGCGCCGTCGCGCGCCATCACCTCGAAGCCGACAGTCACTGCCGCGGCTCGATCAGGCAGGCGTCGCCGTACGAGAAAAACCGGTAACGCTCGGCGACGGCATGCGCGTAAGCCGCCTTGATGCGGTCGAGGCCGGCCAAGGCCGCGACCAGCATCAGCAGGGTCGAACGCGGCAGGTGGAAATTGGTCAGCAGCAGGTCGATCGCGCGAAAGCGATAGCCGGGGAGGATGAACAGCCGCGTCTCGCCGCGAAACGGTGCGATATGGCCGCGCGCGTCGGCCGCGGTTTCGAGGACGCGCAAACTCGTCGTGCCGATCGCGACGATCCGCCCGCCACGCTCGCGTGCGCGGTTGATCTGCGCCGCTGCATCGGCGTCGACGTGCCCCCGTTCGGCATGCATCCGGTGCTCGCGCGGATCATCGGTCTTGACCGGCAGGAAAGTGCCGGGGCCGATATGCAGCGTCACCATCGCCCGTTCGATGCCGCGCCCCGCCAGCGCGTCGAGCAGCGCCGGCGTGAAATGCAGCCCGGCGGTGTGCGCCGCGACGGCGCCTTCTTCGCGCGCGAACACCGTCTGGTAATCGCAGCGGTCGCGCGGGTCGCCGCCGCGGGGCCGGCGGATATACGGCGGCAGGGGCATCGCGCCGTGGCGCGCGAGCGCCGCGCGGAACGCCTCGCCCTCGCGGTCGAAACGCAGCTCTATCGCGCCTTCGGCAGTCTTCGCGATGATTTCGGCGGCGAAATCGTCGGCAAATTCCACACGGTCGCCCGGCTTCAGCCGGCGCGCGCCCTTGGCGAACGCATGCCAGACACCGCCGCCCAACGCTTGCGCCAGCGTCAACTCGACCGTCGCCGCACCGCGCCGGCCAATAAGCCGCGCGGGGACCACCTTGGTATCGTTGCACACCAGCAGATCGCCCGGCCGCAGCAGCGCCGGCAGGTCGGCGATGTGGCGATCCTCGATCGCGCCCGCCGCCGGAAGCACCATGAGGCGCGCCCGTTCGCGCTGCTCCAACGGGCGGTCGGCGATCAGCTCGCGCGGCAGGTCGTAGGCAAAATCGTCGAGATGCATGCCGCCATCATATAGTCATTGCGCGGCGTTGACGGCGCGCCCCGCGCGGCGCGACATTCGCCGGCACAGAGCGGGAGGGAACGATGGCGAAGGGCATCCTGATCGCGGCGATGGATTATTCCCAGGTCGCGCCGGACGAATTCGACGACTGGTACGATACGGAACACATCCCGGAGCGGCTGCGCGTGCCGGGGTTTCTCAATGCCGAGCGCTGGCTGGGCGCGGCCAACCCGAAGCAGTCGCTGGCGCTTTACGATCTCGACAGCGTCCTGGTGCTGCAAAGCGCGCCCTACCGCGCGGTGGGCGGTGCCAACGGCAGCGCGTGGACCAAGCGGGTGACGAGCCGCACAAAATCGCTGATCCGCATGGAAGGCGAGCAGATCCTGCCGGGCGACGCGCCGGCGCCGACCGGCGCGGCGGCGGCATTGCTGCTTGTCGCGATGAATGTCGTGCCGGAGCACGAAAACGAATTCAACGAATGGTATAATAGCGAACACCTGCCGCAGCTCGGCGCGGTGCCCGGCGTATTGTGCGCGCGGCGCTATCGCGGGTCGGGCGCCACCCAGCGGTACGCCGCGATCTATCACCTCGCCAACCCGGACGTGACAAACTCGGCGGCCTGGAAGACTGCGGCCAACACGCCGTGGACCGAGCGCATGCGGCCGCATTTCCGCGATCTGCTGCGCCTCGACTGCCGCCGTTATACCCGCGCCGGATAGGACCCAGGCGGTGAACCGGCTGGACGGCAAGGTGGCGCTGATCTCTGGCGCGGCGCGCGGCATCGGCGGCGAGACCGCGCGGCTGATGGTTGAGGCAGGCGCGCGGGTGGCGATCGCCGACGTGCTCGACGAGAAGGGCCGCGAGACGGCGCGTGCCATCTCGGGCGCTGAGGGCGAGGCGGCGCTTTACGTTCATCTCGACGTGACGACCGAGGACGATTGGAACGCCGCCATCGCCACGACGCTCGCCCGCTTCGGCCGGCTCGACATCCTGGTCAACAACGCCGGCCTGTTTCTCGGCAAGGACATCGAGAGCGCTACGTTGGCCGAATGGCAGCGCCTTGCGGCGGTCAACCTGACCGGCGTCTTTCTCGGCACAAAGCTCTGCCTGCCGGCGCTGCGCGCGGCGGCGCAGACGAGCCCCTGCGGCAGCGTCATCGTCAACCTCGCCTCGACCGCCGGGATCGTCGGCTCGACGCAGGACCCGCTCTATTCGATGACAAAGGGGGGCGTGACGCTGTTTACGAAATCGGCGGCGCTCGTATTCGCCCGCAAGGGCTATAAGATCCGCGTCAATTCGATGCACCCCGGCACGATCGACACCGACATGGGCGATCAGGTGCTCGCCGCGCGCGCCCGCAACCTCGGCACCAACGACATCGCCGCGGCGCGCCAGCAGGTGATGGAGCGCCTGCCGATCGGCCGCATGGGCACGCCCAACGACATCGCAAAGGGGATTGTCTTCCTCGCCTCCGACGACGCGGCCTTCATGACCGGCGCCGGTCTCGTCCTCGACGGCGGCATCACCGCACAATGATCCGGCCGGCGCCGGCGCGAAGACCGGCGAGCAGGCCGAGCGCGGCGGCAAGCAATGCCAGGCTGCTCGGCTCGGGAACTGATAGGGGCTCGAAGTTGGCGAAAACACCGGACGCCGACGATGCCGTCACGCCGCCGGGGAGGATCAGGCTGAGTGTTGGCGGATCGCTGAGGTCGACGATGCTGCCGCCGGAATCGGCATCGATATACGCGTAGACGGTATCGGCCGCGCCATTCGTCGCGAGGAAGGAAAGCGAGATCGATGACACCAACGGGATGCCGGTTGACGGATTAAAGAACGTTGAACTGTCGATCGACCCGTCTCCGCCGATCGTGCCGCCGGGACCTGCCTCTTCAAGGAGGGCGGAGCCGGTGCCGATGCCGGTCACAGTGCCGTTCAGCGATAGGGTCGCCGTGACGATCGCCCCGCCATCCGGCAAGCCGGAAAACGTGAACGTGTCCCACTCGGACGCCGACGCGTAGCCGCCATCGGCGTCGTCGGCATCAGCGGTCAGAACGCCGGAGGCCAGATCGGCGGTCGCGGAGAGATTCGCCGGCGGATCGCTATACGAGGTACTGGCGGTTGCCTGACCATCCCCGCCCTGCTGGCTGTCCGCGAGACATCCCGTATTGGTTGCCGTGTCCGTACCGAAGCCTGAGGTGCCGGCGATGTAGGTGGCCAAGGGCAAGGGACAGGAGGCGACGGCGGGCGACATCAACTCGAGCAACGCGCCCGTTGCGAGCCCGGACAAGCCTAGCCCGGATATCTCACGGTAGTAGGTGCACCGGGGCTCTGAACGAGAGATAATTCTTCTGTGACAAAGGCTTATCCGGTTGCAGAGGAGGTCCCCGATGCCGACAGAGTGTAACCCGACGACGATGCTTTTTGCACGGGTGGAAGGGCGTCGCGTGGCGGCTGATTTTGCTGGTGGGGCGATGACCTCGGATGCCGGCGCGCTGCTGTTGGGGGCAAGCGACCGGGCGATCGGGCTGGTGGATCGGTTTGCGTCGTGCTTTGCCGATGCCCGCGCGCCGGCGCTGGTCGAGCATGAAGTGGCAACGCTGGTCGGGCAGCGGGTGTTCGGGATCGCGCTGGGCTACGAGGATGTCAGCGATCACGACCAGTTGCGCCACGACCCGGTGATGTCGGTGCTCGCCGGCAAGCTGGCGGCGCGGCGTAGGGACTGCGCGCCGCTGGCTGGCAAGAGCACGCTGAACCGGTTGGAACTGAGCCGGCCGGAGCCGACGCGCTACCACAAGATCGCGCACGATCCGGCGGCGATCGAGCGGCTGTTCGTGGACCTTTTCATCGAGGCGCACAAGCGGGCGCCCGAGCAGATCATCCTCGATCTCGACGCCACCGACGATCCGGTCCACGGGCACCAGGAGGGAAGGTTTTTCCACGGCTATTACGATTGCTACTGCTACCTGCCGCTCTACATTTTCTGCGGCCGCCACCTGCTGGCGGCCAGGCTGCGCCGCTCCAACATCGACGCCTCGGCCGGGTCGGTCGAGGAAGTGGCGCGGATCGTCGCCCAGGTGCGGGTGCGCTGGCCGCGGGTGCGGGTATTGCTGCGCGCCGATTCCGGCTTTGCCCGCGAGGCGCTGATGGCGTGGTGCGAGGCAAACCGGGTCGATTACCTGTTCGGCCTGGCCCGCAATGCGCGCCTGGAAGCCGAGATCGCCGGCGAACTGGCCGAGGCGGCCGCGGAAAGCCGGACCACCGGCCGGCCGGCGCGCCGTTTCCGCGACTTCATGTGGACGACGCGCGACAGCTGGAACCGCCGGCGCCGGGTCGTCGCCAAGGCCGAATGTACCAAGGGCGACCCCAATCCGCGCTTCATCGTCACCAGCCTCAAGCCCAAGGCAGCCCAGGCGCGCCATCTCTACGAGAAGATTTACTGCGCGCGCGGCGAGATGGAGAACCGCATCAAGGAATGCCAGCTCGATCTGTTCGCCGACCGGACCTCCAGCCACACCATGCGCGCCAACCAACTGCGCCTGTGGTTCGCCTCGATGGCCTATGTCCTCACCTGCGCGTTGCGCCGGATCGGCCTCGCCCACACCCAGTTCGCCGCCGCCACCTGCAGCACCATCCGTTTGGCGCTCCTCAAGATCGGCGCCCTGGTGCGGATCAGCGTCCGGCGCGTTCACCTTGCCATGGCATCGGGCTACCCGTGGCAGAACGAGTTCCGGCTGGCCCACCTGCGGCTCGCCGCCGTCTGCTGACGAACCAGAAACCGCGAACCCCATAACCCCGCGCCGTCGCACAGCCTGCGACCGCCCAACCGCGCCTCGACAGGCTCAAAATGCCAGGCTCGCGACCCCCAAAACCACGACAGCAGCCTACTGCGCCAGAAAATCCAACGTCAGCAACCGCACCGTGAGATATCCGGGCTAGAAAGCGGATCATTTAATCTCCCCCGTTAACGCGGCCGGCGTCCGGCGAGAGGCGGCGGCCGGCGCCGTTGATGCTTGTAAGCTACCGGATGCGGCGGTGTCGCGCCCTACGGCGAAGGGCAGGGTCGCGCTCTCGAACCGCCGCGCGCCTGGCGCTCGATCGCGTTAGCGGTCGAACCACGGCCAGTCGGCGGCGCCGGGGTGGGTGACGGCGCCGTGGTTGGCCTGGCCGACGAGGCGGGCGTATTTGGCCAGGAGACCGGCGCGGTGGCGCGGCGGGCGCGGCTGCCACTGGGCGCGGCGGGCTGCCAGTTCGGCGTCCGGGACCAGCACGTCGATGCGGCGCGCGGCGATGTCGATGCGCACAACATCGCCGTCGCGCACCAGCGCGAGCGGCCCGCCGATCGCCGCTTCCGGCGCGACATGGCCGATACAGATGCCGCGCGTCGCGCCCGAGAAGCGCCCGTCCGTCACCAAAGCCACCTTCTCGCCCATCTGCTGCCCGGCGATCAACGCGGTGACGCCGAGCATCTCGCGCATGCCGGGGCCGCCCACCGGCCCCTCGTTGCGGATGATCAACACGTCGCCCGCGCGGTACTGCCGCGCCTCGACCGCGCGGGCGCAATCCTCCTCGCACTCGAAGACCCGCGCCGGCCCCTCATGTACGGCGGTTTTCGTCGCCGCCATCTTGATCAGGCCGCCGTCGGGGCAGAGGTTGCCGCGCAATACGACGAGGCCGCTATCGGCCAATAGCGGGTTGCCGGCGGCGCGCACGACCGCGCCGTCGGGCGCGGCGGCAGCGCCATACGTTTCGGCCATGGTCTTGCCGGTCACGCACAGGCACGCGCCGTCGATAAAGCCTGATTCGATCAGCGCGCGGATGATGACCGCGGTGCCGCCGATATCGTGCACGTCCTTTGCCGTGAAGCGGCCGCCCGGCCGCAGATCGGCGATGACCGGCGTGCGCGCTGCGATGCGCGCCACATCGTCGATGTCGAAGGCGATGCCGGCCTCGTGGGCGATCGCCGGGATGTGCAGTGCGGCATTCGTCGAGCCGCCGGTCGCCGCGACGATCGCGCAGGCGTTTTCCAGCGCCTTCCTGGTCACGATATCGCGCGGCAGCGGCCCGCCGCGCTCGATGGCCGCCATGCAGAGCGCGCCCGCATGCCGCGCATGGGCGGCGCGCTCGGCGTAGACGCCCGGCACCATCGACACGTTGGGCGCGCTGAGCCCCAGCGCCTCCGACACCATCGCCATCGTGTTGGCGGTGAACTGGCCGGCGCAGGCGCCGACCGACGGCAGGCAGGAGCGTTCGAGGCGCGCCAGTTCGGCTTCGTCCATCGCGCCGATCTCGACCGCGCCGACGCCTTCGTAGGAATCGAGGATCGTCACGTCGCGCCCCTGAAAGCGGCCGGGCAGCGCCGCGCCGCCATAGACGAACACGCTCGGCACATTGCAGCGCACCATGCCCATCATGACGCCCGGCAGGGTCTTGTCGCAGCCGCCGAAGCCGACGATCCCGTCATAGGCGAGGCCGTGCACGACCGCCTCGATCGAATCGGCGATCAGCTCGCGCGACACCAGCGAGAATTTCATGCCTTCGTGGTTCATGCTGATGCCATCCGAGACGGAGACGGTGGTGAATTCGCGTGGGCACCCGCCTGCTTCGGCGACGCCTTCCTTCGCCGCCTCGACCTGGAAGCCGTGCGTCATGTTGCACGGCGTCTGCTCGCCCTTCATCGAGACGACGCCGACCATCGGCCGGGCGATCGCGTCGTCGTCAAGGCCCATCGCCCGCATGAAGGCGCGGTGCGGCGTGCGGTTGAGGCCCCATTTCGTCACATCCGACCGCAGCTTCGGCATCGGGCGGCCCTCCCCCGCTACAACAGTTCGGCGACGGCGCTGCGATAGCGGGTGATCGCCGCGAGGTGGTCGGCGGCGGTGCGGCCGGCGATGCGCTTATGGTGCTGGTTGGCGAACGTCGTGCTCGCGGTGACGTGGGTGACGCCGGCATTCTTCCAGAACTGGAGTTCGCGCCGCCAATCGTCTTCGCCGCCGGTGCCGGGCGAGACCCACACCTCAATCCCCATTTGCGCGGGGTCGCGGCCGGCCTCGCGAGTGAGGCGGCGCAATTTCTCGAATGCCCTCAGCGCCTCGTCGTCCGCGCCATAGGCCAGCGGCATGAAGCCGTCGCCGTAGCGGGCGCAGCGGCGGAACGTCTGTTCGGCGTGGCCGCCGTACCACACCGGCACGCGGCCCGAAGCCGGGCGCGGGTTGATGCCGGCGTCGTCGATATGGTGGAACTTGCCGTCGAATGTGACGTGCGGCTCCCGCCACAGCGCTTGCATGACGCGGACCTGCTCCGCCGAACGGGCGCCGCGATTGTGGAAATCCTCGTTGAGGCCGATGAACTCGACCTCGTTCCAGCCGACGCCGATGCCAAGCCGGAAGCGGCCGCCGCACAACACGTCGAGCGAGGCGGCCTGCTTGGCGACGAGCGCCGCCTGACGCTGCGCCAGGATCAACACGCCGACGGCAAAGCCGATCTTTTCCGTGCAGCCGGCGAGGAAGCCGAACAGCACAAACGGGTCGTGATAGGCGCTCTCGGTCGTGCCGACGCGGTTCGACCCGTGCGGGCCATTCGGGTTGGCGCCGAGCACGTGGTCGGGCGCAACGAGATAGTCAAAGCCCAACCCTTCGGCTTGCTGGGCGTAATCGCGGATCGCCGCGGGGCCGGTGCCGATATCGACGACCGGGAGTGAGGCACCGAGCTGCATTTGTCGCTTCCCTTGTCCATGAGGCCTCAAGATAGAGGCATTTCACGTTGAACCGTCATGCCCGCGCAAGCAGGAATCCAGAGCCGGCAACGTGCGCTTGTCACCGGACCGCCGCCTTCGCCGGGGTGCCGGGAAGTGCTAAGCTTGGCGCCAACCTGTTTCAGGGAGAGCGGCCATGTCGAACCGACCGGAATCGGCTTCCGAACCGTGGCAGTGGCCGGAGGAGCACTGGCGCCGGCTGGTCGGCCGGGTGCGCGCCGGCCGCCCCTTGCGCCCGCGCGAGTGGCCCGGCGGGGCGCGCTGCGCCGTCGCGCTCTCGTTCGACAGCGACCACGAGACGAACGAACTGCGCGACGGCGGCAAATCCTTGGGACGGCTCGCCTGGGGCCAGTACGGCAACCGGGTCGGCGTGCCGCGCATCCTGAAAGTGCTCGACCGCTACGGCGTCAAGGCCTCTTTCTACGTACCGGCGGTCGCTGCTTTGATCCACCCGGACGAGCAGCGCCGCATCGTCGCCGAGGGCCACGAGATCGCCATCCACGGCTGGATTCACGAATTGAATTCGGTGCTGGAATACGGCGACGAGCGCGACCTGATGCTGCGCTCTGCGGACACGCTGGAAAAAGTCTGCGGCTTGCGCCCGGTCGGCCTGCGTACGCCGTCCTGGGACTTCAGCTGGCACACGTTGCAGATCTGCGCCGAGATGGGCCTCCTCTACGACTCGTCGCTGATGTCGGACGAGGATTGCTATGAACTGCTGCTCGACGGCGAGCCGTGCGGCGTCGTCGAATTGCCGGTCGAGTGGGTGCGCGACGACGCCGTCTATTTCATGATGAGCCGTTTTTCCGCGCTGCGCCCGTACACGCCGCCCGAAGGGGTGTTCGACATCTTCCGCCGTGAGTTCGAGGCGGCGTACGAGGAGGGCGGGTTGTTCCAGCTGACGATGCACCCGCATGTGATCGGCTACCGCTCGCGCATCTGGATCATCGAGGAATTGATCCGCCTCGCGCGCTCGCGTCCGGCTGTGTGGTTCGGCACGCACGCCGAGGTCGCGCGCTGGGCGACGGAGCACGCCGGCTGAGCCGCCGGCCGGCGCGTCTCGCTGAGGCAAAGATCGCGGACGATCGAGAACGGCGATCGGCGCAGTACCGGTTGCGGCGCGGGCGAGGGTGTCCGCCGCGTCGCTTGATGTCGCCCGCCATGACGGCTGCCGAGCGGGGCGGCCGTCTTGACGACGGTTTCGCGGCTCCCCTAATCTCAGGCGAGGGTGCAGAGAGGATCTTGCGATGAAGCCGACGGCGGTCAGCGATGCGAGCTTCGATACCGATGTCTTGAAGGCTGCGGGGCCGGTGCTTGTCGATTTCTGGGCCGAATGGTGCGGGCCGTGCAAGATGGTGGCGCCGTTTCTTGACGAACTGGCGAATGAGATGGACGGACGGGTCGCCGTCGCCAAGATCAACATCGACGAGAACCCGCAAACGCCGCGCAAATACGGCGTGCGCGGCATCCCGACGATGATGCTGTTTAAGGACGGCCAAGTCGCCGCGACAAAGATCGGCGCGCTGCCGAAAAGCAAACTCAAGGAGTGGGTCGAGTCGGTGCTGTAAGGCAATGCCGCGTCGCTTTACTAAGCGCGAGCCGGCGCCGGCGCGCAACGCCGTCCTTGGCGACAATTTTCCGGCAGGCGCATTGATTACGGCGGTCGGCTTCGCGCGCGCCGAACGCTCTATCGAACCCTCTTGCGGCATCCCGATGTAGCCGTGAATCCGGAGGGGCTGTCCGGGCCTACTGCGACGGACGGAGCGGACGGCGCATTGCGGCTTTACCTCGATCGCCCGCAACTGATCGGCGATGTCGCGCTCGCGGCCGTCGGCGACACGGTGGTGATCGACGGCCGGGCAGAGGCGGAAGGCGGGGTGGCCCGCATCGACGTTTACTTGGACGACGACCGGCTCGCCGTCGAGGTCCGCGACGACGACCGCTCCGGCACGACGGCGCCGCCAGAAGCGGCACCCGAGGCGGTGATGTTCGTCTGTCGCTGCCCGCCGGAGCGGCTGCGGCCCGGCGGCCACAGCGTTCGCATCGAAGTGCAAGCGAAGACCGGCCGCCGCATCGCGACGACGTTCTTCCTGAAAATTTACGGCGCACCGCTCGACGAGCCGCCGTGGCGGCCGCGCCGGAAAATGCCGCTGGCCGAAATTCGCAGTGCGGAGCGCGTGCTGAGCGGGTTGAACTGGCGGCCCGCTTTCGCGCTCGTTGTCGGCATCGGCGAGACCGACGCCGAAATCGACGCGGCGCGCAGGACGTTAACCAGCTTGCGGCGGCAGGTTTATGACCGCTGGCGAGTGGTCGTGCTGCGCCGCGGCCGAGTGCTTCCGGACGGCTGCGGCGAACGGCTGCTGCGCGGGTTTGACGACATCGCCGATCGCATCGATGTGCTGCTCGATGCGCCGCTCCCCGCGCTGCTGGCGAGCGTCGTCAACGCGGCGCGCAGCGGCGCCGCGGCCGACCTGATCGGCGTGTTGCTGGCCGGCGACACGCTTGGCTGCGACGCCCTGCTGGAGACGGCGGTCGCCTCCGGACTGCATGGCGAGGCTGAGCTGTTCTACAGCGACGAATATCGGATCAGCCCGGTCAGCGACGGTTACGAGGCGTTTCTCAAACCGCAATGGTCGCCGGACCTGCTGCTGGCGACCAATTACATCGGCCGGTTCTGGTGCGCCCTGCCGGGCGTTTTCACGCGCGCCGCGGCGAGCGTGGGCGAATGGGCGGAATTCGGGGATTACGATCTCGTCCTGCGCTGCACCGAGGCGACAGACGGCATTCGCCATATCGCAAAAGTGCTGTGTCAACGCGGCCGCCCGCAGCTTGACCTCGCGGAACAGGAGAGCGCCGCGCTGCGCCGGGCGATCGGGCGCCGCGCCGAAAGCGGCGAGGTGGTCTCCGGCAGGCTTGCCGGATTTCACCGGGTCAAGCGAACCGTGGCGGCGCGGCCGCTCGTCTCGATCATCATCCCGACCTGCGCGGCGGGCGGCCATATCAAGACCTGCATCGAGACGCTGCGCGCCCGCACGGCGTACCGGAAGTTTGAAATTGTCTGCATCGAAAATATCCCGTCCCAGGCCGATGATTGGAAAGGCTGGTTGCAACAGAACGCGGACACGGTCATTGCGATGCGGGAGCCGTTCAACTGGTCGCGCTTTAACAACCTTGCGGCGCAGCAGGCGGCGGGCGATGTGCTGGTCTTTCTGAACGACGATGTTGAAATCGTGTCGGAGGACTGGCTCGACGCCCTGCTGGAACAGGTGCAGCGGCCGGAAATCGGCGTCGTCGGGGCGCGGCTGCTGTATCCGGATCGCACCGTGCAGCATGCCGGGATCTTCTGGAGCCCCGCCGGCGGCCGGCACGCGTTCCGTTTCGCGGCAGAGGCGGCGCCGGGATATTTTGGTTTGGCGCTGACCGAGCGGAACGTGCTTGCGGTGACCGGCGCCTGCTTGGCAATGCGCCGCGGCGAGTTCGCGGCGCTCGGTGGGTTCGACGAGCGGCATTCGATCGTCAATAACGACGTCGATTGCTGCCTGCGCACCTGGGAGCGGGGACGGCGGGTCGTCTACACGCCCTATGCGGTGCTGATCCATCACGAACTGGCGAGCCGGCGCGGACTTGGCGACCGCTTCGATGAGAGCGGCTTTGCCGCACGCTGGGGCCGCAAACTGGCCGCGGGCGATCCGTTCTATCACCCGCTGCTCAGTCGCGATCGCGACGATTACACCTGCGATTTCGAGCCGGTCGAACTGGTGTACCCGGGCCGGCCGCTGCTCGATGACGCGCGCCTGCGCAACATTCTCGCCGTCAAGCTCGACCATATCGGCGATTTCATCACGGCGATCCCGGCGTTGCGTCGCTTGCGCCGCCGCTTTCCGGCGGCGCGTCTCTATCTTCTCGCCGCGCCGTGGAGCGCCGCCTTGCGCGATCTCGTTCCCGAAGTGGACGAAATCATCGAGTTCGAGTTTTTTCACGCGGAATCCCGGCTCGGTGAACGGCAACTGCTTTCCGACGACTTCTCGATGCTGCAGCAGCGTTTGGCGCCGTACGATTTCGACTTGGCGATCGACCTGCGCAAGGCAACCGAGACGCGGCCGCTGCTGCCGCTGACCGGCGCCCAGTGGCTGGCAGGCTACGACAGCGATGGCCAGTTTCCGTGGCTCGACATCGCGCTGGAATGGGAGACGGATCCGCGCGGCGGGCGCAAACGCTCGCCGATCAGCGACGATCTGGTGCGGCTTGTTGACGCGATTGCCGATGCAGCGCAGCCCGACGAGCCCTGGGCCGCCCCTCTGGCCGCCCCCGCGGCCGCGCCGCCGCGCATCGCCGGCGCGAGCGGTCGCCCGCGCGCCGCAAGGTTCATCTGCATGCATCCGGGCGTCGGCACGCCGATCCGGCAGTGGCCGGCCGGCTACTTCGCTGAATTGATCGACCGGCTGGTCGCGGCGCACGATGTCGAGGTTGCGCTGATCGGCCATGCGAGCGAGGCCGGGCTCGCCGCCGAGATCCTCGCGAACCTCGCACGGCCCGACCGGGTGCGTTCGCTGGTCGGCCGGCTCGAACTCGCCGAACTGGCGCCGTTGCTGGCGGGCGCCGCGCTGTTTGTCGGCAACAACAGCGGGCCGCACCATCTGGCGGCGAGGCTCGGCGTGCCGACCGTCGGCATCCACTCGGGCACGGTCGATGCGCGCGAATGGGGCGCCGTCGGCCCGTACGCCGTCGCGATCCGCCGCAACATGGTCTGCAGCCCGTGCTATTTTCACGATGCGGCGCTGTGCGGACGCGGTGTCGCGTGCCTCACCGAACTGCGCCCCGCCGACGTTTTCGCGCTGTGCGAGCGGTTGCTGGCGATCGGCGCGCCCGCCGCTCCCGCCGCCGGCCCGTTGGGATCGCGCGCGCAATCGTGTTACGAATAACCCCGAACCCGCAATGAGCCGCCAATGCCGCTTCCGCCGCACGTCCAGCGCCTCCTGCCCTCGCTCGCCATCGACGGCGGCTTCACGCCGGGCGCCACAGTCACGCTGAGCTTTGCCGATTTTCAGGCGCTGTTGAAGCGGGCGCTGGCCGATGTCGAGATCGATGAGGCGTGGTATCTGCGGCAATACTCCGACGTGCGCGAGGGGGTGGCCCGGGGCGACAGCGCCTCGGCGGCGGAGCACTTTCGCAACTGCGGCTATCTCGAGGGCCGCATGCCGGCCGAGCCGCAGGTCGACGAGATCTGGTACCGCGCGCGCAACCCCGATGTCTCGGCCGGCATCCGCGCCGGCACGTTCAAGGA
>DATJUL010000152.1:0-6604 GCA_035502295.1 Allostellaceae bacterium
AGGCGGAAATGACGACATGGCCGTCCTTCGCCCGGTAGGGCGGGCGGCCCGCTTCGCCGCCTTCCTGCCCGGTTGCCAGATAGTACGACGTCGGGATTTCGACCATGGTCAGCGCCGAATCGAGGAGGCAGCAATCGACGAGTTGCCCCTCGCCGGTCCGGTCGCGGTGGCGCAGCGCTGCCAGCGCGCCGATCGTCGCGTGCAATGACGTATAGCGATCGACCAGCGAGGTCGCGGCGCCCAATGGCTGGCCGACCGGGGCGCCGGTCAGGCTCATCAGCCCGCTCATCGCCTGGCCCAAGGGATCGAAGGCCGGGCGGTCGCGATAGGGGCCGTGCTGTCCGAAGCCCGACACCGACACGAGGATGATGTCGCGCTTCAGTTCGCGCAGCCGGTCGTAGCCGAACCCCATCTTCTCGATGATTCCGGGGCGGAAATTCTCCAATACGATGTCGGCCTGCGGCACCAGCGCGGCGAAAATCTCCTTACCGCGCGCGCTGCGCAGGTCGAGGCAGAGGCTCTTCTTGCCGCGGTTGTAGACCGCGAAATAGACGCTCTGGCCGCGCACAATCGGCTCCGAGCGGCGAGTTTCCTCACCGCCCAGTTTCTCGATCTTGATGACCTCGGCGCCGAGGTCGGACAGGATCATGCCGCCGCGCGGCCCCGCCTGGTAGCGCGCCAATTCCAACACCACCACGCCGTCCAAGGACCCGCTCATCGCGCCGCTCCGAAAAGATGCAGCCGTCACCCGTTGCGGCTGGCATATTGCGCCGGCGGGCAGCGGCAGGGAAGGAAAGCCGAAGATGGCAGACAATTACATTCTGAGCGAACGATGCGACGGCGTCGCGCTGGTCACCTTGAACCGGCCGGCCAAGCTCAACGCGCTGAGCTTTCCGCTGATGGAGGAGTTGGACGATGCGCTCAGCGACTGCGAGACCGACGCCGCCGTCAAGGCGGTGATCCTGACCGGCGCCGGCGAGCGGGCGTTTTCGGCCGGCGCCGACATCCACGAGATGGTGGGGTTGTCCGAGGAGGAACTGGCCGAACGCAGCGCCCGACGCAGCGAGATCAATTGGCACATCGCCGGCTTCGAGAAGCCGCTGATCGGCGCGATCAATGGCCTGGCCTACGGCGGCGCGGCGCTCTTGTCCTCCTCGCTCGACCTGCGCATCGGCTGCGAGCGGACCCAGTTTCGCTTTCTCGCGGCGAGCTATGGCCGGGTCAACTCGACCTGGTCGCTGCCGGCGCTGGTCGGCATCCCGAAGGCCAAGGAACTGCTCTTCACCGGCCGCGTCGTCGCCGCCGAGGAGGCCGAGCGCATCGGGTTGCTCAACCGGGTCGTGCCGGCGGCCAAGCTGATCGAGACGGCGATCGAACTGGGCCAGGCGATCGCCAAGAACGATGCGCGCATGGTGCAGGGGATCAAGCGCCTGCTGCACGAGGGCATGGGGCTCGATTGGCAGGCCCGCTACGACCTCGAAGAAGAGGCGCGCGCCACCTACCTCACCGCCGGCCACCCGCGCGACGGCTTCCAGGACTTCCTCGCCCGCAAACCGCCGCGCTGACGCGCGCCGCGCGCGGGGATGCGGCGCCGAATTTCGCCCAATCATCAACTTGGTATTGCCGCAAAGCTTCGCGAGAAGCACGCAGCCATTCGGACGACCCTCCACCCTCTGTGGACCACTGGCGACATGGCGGACGGGGCGTCGGAACGGTTCGGGGAAGCTGCTCCGTGGACGGGATCATGTCCAAAGTCGCTCGCTTCGCGGCCAGCAAGGCCGCCGCTTTCGGCTATGCCGTCATCGTCGGGGTTGCCGGCAATGTCGCCTTCAACTTTGTCGAGCGGCATCAGCCGCCGGTCATCGCCGGCATGCCTGCCGCGAGCCGCCCGGCCGGCCGCAGCACGCCGAGCGATCGGGCCGCTGCCATCGCGCCGATCCCCGTAATCCCGCCCGCCGCGCTGCGGCCGCTGACGCCGGCGTCGCCGCGCGCCGCACCGCCGCCGCTGCCGGAGCCGCCGGCGGTCGCGCTCCCGGCCCCGGATGCGTTGCCCGCTCCGGCGCTGACGCCGGCCGCGCTGCCGGCCGCCCCTCAGGCAGCCGAGCGGCCGATGCCGCCGCCGGCGCCACGCGCGGAAGCCGCGCCGTTGCCGACCCCGGCGGCGCCGTTGCCGACCCCGGCGACCCCGGCCGAGCTGAAGCCGACCGCTGCGCTGCCGCCGCTCGGCCCGGCGGTGGAGGTGACATCGCTGCCGCTGCCGCCGGCATCGTCTGCCGCGGCCAAGGCGCTCCTGGCCGCACCCGCGGCGCACGCAGCACCAGCCGTTGCGCCGGTGCAGCCGCTGCCGGCCTTCCCTGATGCCGCGCGGGCGAATGCCGCGCCGCCCGCTCGCAACGACAACGGATGGCAGCTCAGCGACATCTGGCATCCCACCCGCGCCGTCCGCAAAGGATTGGATTGGGCCCACCAGCAGGTGCCGCATCTCGGCGACGACGCGGCGGCACTGCCGTTTCCCAACACTTCGCCGCCCGCGGCGCCGATCGCGCTGCTGCCGCCGGCCGCGCTGCATCCGGTCCGCGCGCAACGCGCCGATGTTCAGACGGCACCGGCAAAACCCACCGCGCCGGGGCCGGGCAGCGGCGGGCTGTATTGACGCCGCCCGCGGCGGGCGGCGCCACGCGGTATGATATCCTGCCGGGTGAGATTGAGGAGGGGGCGGGCATGACCGGAACGGAACAGCCGACGATCGATTCGCAGGTGCACGCGTACGAGCGCAACCATCCGGGCCGGCCGTGGATCGGCACGCTGCAGGGACCGGCCGAGGTCACCGGCGACCAGATGGTGGCGGCGATGGATGCGGTCGGCGTCGACGGCGCGATCCTCGTCTCGCCGTTTTCGATGTACGGCTACGACGCAAGCTACGTGTGCGATGTTCAGGCCGCGCATCCCGGGCGCTTCGGCCTGGTAAAGCCGGTCGATCCGAACGATCCCGCGGTCGTCGAGGTCATCGCGCAATGGCGGGCGACGGCGGGCGCGGTCGGCATCCGGCTGATGCTGAACCGCCCCGGAATTTCGCATGATCCGGCCGATCCCGGAATCGCCCGAGTCCTGAGGGCGGCGGCGCAGCATTCGCTGCCGGTCAACCTCTTGTGCTGGGGTCGCCTCGACCAGGCCGCGGCGCTGGCGGCGCGCCACCCCGACACGCGGCTGGTTGTCGATCATCTCGGGCTGCAGCAGCCGTTCGAGCCGCCCCCGCCGGCAGAGCCGTGGGCCGATCTGCCGCAGGTGCTGGCGCTGGCAGCGCACGACAATGTTGCGATCAAAATCAGTGGCGCCTGCACGCTGTCGCGCAAGGCGTTTCCCTACGACGACATCTGGGACCCGCTGCAGCGCATCTTCGATGCCTTCGGCCTCGACCGCTGCCTGTGGGGTACCGACTGGACGCGCGCCGTCCGGTTGCTGACCTACCGCGATGGAGTCGAGGCCTTTCGCCTCACCGATCGCCTGTCCGACGGCGATCGCGGGGTGCTGATGGGCGGCGCGCTGACCCGCGTCTACAACTGGGTGCCGGCGAGAGCGTAGCGCGATCGCGCCGGCTCATGCGATCCAGGCCGGGCGCGGAGCGCTGCGGCCGGGCGCCGATCCGGCGCTCGCCCGGCCGTTCTCTGCCGGCGGCGGGCGAATGTCGTTGCCGCGCAACGCCGCCGCCAACTCGCTGCCGAAGGTCGGCCGTGCCGGCGCCGGTTTGGCAGACGAACGCCGGGCGTCTTCGAGCAGTCGGCGGAGATCGCCATTCTCCCGCGTGAAGCGCTCCGCGAGCTGGACGTGCGCTGCGCGAAATTCGGCGAATTGCCGTGCGCCGGCGGCCGCCTCGTCGCGGGCGCGGCGCGCCTCGTCGCGCCATTCGTCGATCTGGCGCCGCGCCTCGGCCAGATCCGCAGCCGTGTCGACCTGCAGTTGTTCTGCGGCCGCGAGCCGGCCGCGAAGGTCCCGATTCTCTCGGCTCAGCCGCGTATCATCTGCCGCCGCAGCAGTATTGGCAGTGCGCAGTGCGCCGGTCAGGTCGGTGCCAACCTCGCGCAGCGTCCAGCCGGCGACAATGCGGCGAAAGCCGTGCACGGCGGCGATGACCTCGTCGTCGCCGGTATTGGGGTGCAGGGCGACCTCTAGACAACGGATCGCGGTCTCCCATCTGTTGCGTTCCATCGTGCTGCCTCTGCTGACCCGCGGGGCCGGCGGCCCTCGCCCACTCTAAAGACGGACAATCCGTCGGCCTGTTGCTCACGGTGGACCGATCGTGCTGCGGTTGATCAGCGCGATCAGGATCGGCAGAACCAGCAGCGTCGTGATGACTGCGAGGCGAAACCGCACCCTTCGGCGGCGGCTCTCATGCTCCGGGCCGAAACCGAACTCGACCGCCGGCCACAACCGCTCGACCCAGCCGACGAGGCTGCGCGCCAGCACCAGCCAGGGCAGCGAAAACAGGATCAGGAAGAACTGGTAGAGCAGCAGCGGGTGTTCGGCGAAAAAGCGTGCGACCGGCGACGGCGGCGGCCCGCCTGCCGCCGCCGGCAGCAGCAGCTGGACGTTGCGGCTCAACACGATCGTCCATGAATAGGCGATCGCGATCGCGGCCGGGATGACGATCGCCCAGCGCAGCCGCGCCATCAGTTTCGATTGCGGACGCGCCGCCGCAAACAGGCGCTCCAGCGCGACAAACCGCGCATCGACCCAGTCTGCTTCATCGCCGCTGACGGTGAAGGCGCTCTTGTGCCAGGAACCGCGTTCCTCCTCCTCGAGGATCACCGAAATGCGCCGGGCGCGATGATCGGAATAGCGCAGTTCGATCCGCTTGCTCTCGCGATGATCGACGATGTCGTCGTCGAAGATCGTCGGATCATCGGTTTCGGTAATCGCGCCGTCGTCGGAGACGATCGTAACCATCGGCGGAAAGCCGGCGTCGGCATCATCCATCGCCTCACGCTGCAGCAGCGCGAACAGCTGCGTCAGGTCCGCCTTGCCCAGCACGACATCGGCGATCGGCTTGGAGCGGGTTCGCTTCATGCGAGCGGCAGCATATCGTCGTGCACGAAACGCCCGATGCGCTCGCGCCGCCCCTGAAGCTCGTCGGGGACCGAAAAATCCATGCCGCGTTCTCCGTCCTGCATCCGCCGGCATTATAGCGCGAGCGGGGACGTTCACGCGGCTCGGGCCGGCTGCGGTCTGATCGCGCATCGCGCTACGCCAATCCGATCGCGGCCAGCGCCGTATGGTGGACAACCTGGACCGATCCGTCCCAGATCAGCCGCAGCGCGACCAGCGTCACGATGCCGAGCCCGACCCACGACAGCCAGAACAGGCGGTCGAGCAGACGGGCGATATAGGTTGACGCGACGCCCATCAGCGCCACCGACAGCGCCAGCCCCAGCGCCAGTACGTAGGGGTGGTCGCGCGCGGCGCCGGCGACCGCCAGCACATTGTCGAGCGACATCGACAGGTCCGCGACGATGATCTGCCGGAACGCTTGGCCCTGTGTCTTGTCGCGCCGCGGCGTCGCCAAAGGCTCGCCGCCGGCCCGCACGGCGACCGGCCGGGCGGCGCAGATCTCGCGGTACATCTTCCAGGCGACCCACAACAAGAGGAGGCCGCCGGCCAGCCGCAGACCGATGACGCTTTCCAGCATTGCGACCGCGCCGAAGGCGAACGCGATGCGCAGCGCCGTCGCGACCGCGACGCCGAGCGCGATGACCGCCCGCCGCCGCTCGGGCGGCAGCCCCGATGCCGCCAGGCCGACGACCACCGCATTGTCGCCGGCGAGCACGATGTCGATGATCGCCACCGAGACGAGCGCGCTCGCCTCGTGCAGAAGGAACAGCACCCGCGCGACATGGGCACGCCGGGCGGCATCGTCGAGGGGCGGGTTGCCGGCGGCCGGATTTTGTGGCGTGCTGTCGGCGCCGGGCGGACGCCGCGCGGAGGAGCGGGCGATGCTGCAACGCTACGAAGGCGGCTGCCATTGCGGTCGCGTCAGGTTTCGCATCGAGGTCGATCTGGAGGCGACGCCGATCGGCGAATGCAACTGCTCGATTTGTACGAAGAAGGGGATTCTGCACCTGCCGGTCGCCGGCGACCGGCTCGAAATCCTGAGCGGGAGCGACGACCTGGCGAGCTATACCTTCAACACGGGTACGGCGCGGCACCTGTTCTGCCGGCATTGCGGCATGCATCCATTCTATCACCCGCGCACCGACCCGGAGAATTACAGCGTCAACGCGCGCTGCCTCGACGATTACGACCCCCTGATGATGGCGCCGCGCCGCACCTTCGACGGCCGCCACTGGGAGGACGCCTTCGCCCGATCCAACTCCGAATGGGCCGCTCGGCGCTGACGCGACGAGCCGGTGGTTAAGCGCGACCGGGATCGCTTCGTCGCCGCGCTCCTCGCAATGACGCTACGCGCTCGGTCATTGCGAGCGCAGCGAAGCAATCCGGCGGAGTTCTCGAATCGGCGGTGCGGTCAGGCATCGACCGAGGCGGCGAGGATCAGGCTCAGGTGACACAAGGGGCGGCCACTTTGCTGCGCCCAGGCGTTGAACGCGTTCTG
>DATJUL010000153.1:0-8286 GCA_035502295.1 Allostellaceae bacterium
ATGACGCCGGGGTGCCAGCCTGCCGCCGCGGCGAACACCAGCGCCGGCGATTGCGGAGCGGCCTCGACCGCGGCAATCGCGGCGGTCAGCGTTTCCGCCTCGATCTCGCGCCGTTCGCGGTTGTAGGCATCGAGCCGGTTCGCCAGTTGGGCGGCCAGCGCCGGGTCTTCGGTCGCGAGCAACCGCGCGCCGAGATCCGCCTGGCCGACCCGGCCGCCGGCATTAACCCGCGGCCCCAGCACAAAGCCGAGATGATAGGCATCGGTCGGCCCGCTCGCGCCGGCGGCCGCGGCGAGCGCCCTGAGGCCGGGATTGCGCTGCTGGCGCGCGACCTTCAGCCCCTGCGCGACCAGGGCGCGGTTGAGACCGGTCAGCGGCACGACATCGCACACCGTGCCGAGGGCGACGAGGTCGAGCCATTGCAGCAGGTCCGGCTCCGCGCGGTCGGCGTACCAACCGGCCTCGCGCAGCGCCCGGTTCATCGCGATGACCAACAGAAACGCGACGCCGACCGCGGCGAGCGCGCCGCACGGGCTGGTCTCGTCGAACCGGTTCGGGTTGATCAGCGCCAGCGCGCGCGGCAACAGCGGCTCGGCGACGTGATGATCGACGACGATGACATCGAGCCCCGCTTCGGCGGCGGCGGCGAGCGGCGCATGCGCGGTCGTGCCGCAATCGACGGTCACGACGACCGCGGCGCCATCGGCCTGGAGCCGCAGCAGCGCCGGCGCGTTGGGGCCGTAGCCTTCGCGCAGCCGGTCGGGTACGTAGACGCAAGCCTCGGCGCCGACCGCGGCGAAAAAACGCAGCAGCAGCGCCGCCGAGGTCGCGCCGTCGACGTCGTAATCGCCGAAAATCGCGGTTTTCTCGCCGTCTCGAACGGCGCGCACGAGGCGCCCGACGGCCGGCGCCATGTCAACGAGATGCACCGGATCGGGCAGCTGCTCGCGCAAACGCGGCGCGAGAAAGCGCGGCGCCTCGGCCACCTCGACGCCGCGCTGCGCCAGGAGGCGCCCGACGATTTCCGGCAGGCCGAGCCGTTGCGTGATCATCGCCGCGGCGGCCTCGTCGGCACCGCCGCGCCCGCGCCAGCGGCGGCCGCATACCGACCGCTCGACGCCAAGAAACGCCAGGGATTGAGCACCGTCCACGCCGCCATCGTGGCGCGCGCACACTGCCCGGTCCAGCGCCGCGCCGACACCGCCGGCAGGCGGCGGTTTCGGCCGCCGCGGCGGCGAGCGAGCCGGACGGCGGCCGAGAATCGGCTACACGGTCTGCAGGATTTTGTCCTGCGTGATGTCGGGCGCCATGATCGCGTGCCAGTCGGCGTCGTTCGGCAACACCTCCTCGCCGGCCCGGATGTGGTAGTAGCTCGTGCCGGTGCCGGCCGGGCTGTCGCCCTCCTCGACCGCCTTCACCGCCTGGCGCAGCATGCGGCGTGCCTGGCCGATCGCCTTGTCGGCCGGGCCCAAATGCTCCTTCGAGCGGTCGACGATGCGCCCCATGCTTTCCTGCAATGCGCGATCCTGCTGGTTGATGCCGTCGATCCCGGTATAGGTCTCGCTCTTCTGCACCTGGCGGTCGAGGCCGTAATTGTTGGTGATGTTCTGGCGCGAGCGGAACGTCTGCTGGTCGACGTGCTTCGGGCCGTTGCCGGCGGCTTCCTCGAGCCGGTCCTCGTCCGTCAGCACGGCGTTGTCGTCGAGCGCGTAAAACCAGTTGTAGACCATGACGTTGTAGTCATCCATCGGGACCCAGATGTGGCCGGCGTCGGACGAGAGGCCGCTCATCGTGCGCGACGGGCGGATCTGGTGGAACGGCAATACGAAATGATAGCTGCGGATGTGCACGTCGCTGTCGCCCAATGGCCGGATTCCGGCATAGAGATAGCCGTAATCGGTCACATCGACGACCAGCCTCGGCGCCTTGCCGCGGACGAACGGCGATGACGGCCGGATGCCGCCGCGGTTCGTATTCTCGGTCAGCGTGCGGTGCAGGATCGGCGCGTGCGAGGTATCGATGCCGCCCTCCAGCGCCTGCAGCCAGTTGCACTCCTGGATCACCTTGGTGACATTGCGGCGCGTCTCGGGCACCTGCGTCCAGGCGAATTTGGGCGCCGGCGGCATCTTCTCGGCGGGGCCGAGATAGGCCCAGACAAGCCCGCCCATCTCGACCGTCGGATAGGCGGTGAGGTGGATATGCTGCTTGAACTGGTGCTCCGGCGGCTCGTTGAGCTGGTCGAGGCAGTTGCCTTCGACATCGAACTTCCAGCCGTGATAGACGCACCGCAGCCCGCATTCCTCATTGCGCCCGAAATAGAGCGAGACGCGGCGGTGCGGGCAGAATTCGTCGACGAGGCCGATGCGGCCGTCGCTGTCGCGGAACGCGACGAGGTCTTCACCCAACAGCTTGACGCGGATCGGCGGGCAATCGGGTTCGGCGATCTCGGCGGACATGCAGGCGGGGATCCAATACCGCCGCATCGCGTTGCCCATCGGGGTCCCGGCCCCGACGCGGGTGATCAGTTCGTTTTCCCTGGGTGGCAGCATCGGCCGGCTCCTTGCGGTGCGTTTGACACACCATAAGCCGATCTTTGCGCGAACGGGAGGGGTTTCAGCCGCGACGGTCGCCTGCGTCCGGTGCATACCCGCAACTTTCCTGTCATTCCCGCGCAAGCGGGAATCCGGAGCCGCCGTTCGGTGGTTGCCCCCGGCCTTCGCCGGGACAAGCTCTGGACCCCGCTTTCGCGGGGGCGACGAAGAGGAGCGAGGTCAGGCGGCGGGGGTTGGCCGGCGCGGGTCGCCTGCCTATCGTCGAGCGCTGCGTCGCGGCGCAACCGCACAGCGGCATTCGGGGGCGTTCCAGAGTATGATGCCGCCCTCATCAGGGAGGCGCAGCGATGGCAACCCCCGAACAGCCCGAGCCGAACGACAACCACGCCGAACCGGCGGCGGCGCACCCCGCGGCGCGCAACCGCCGCGGCCCGATGCACCGCTGCCAGATCTGCGGCGGCACCTTTGCCGCCTACAACCTGCTGCCCGCGAGCCTCGTGCGCGAGAACATCGTTGCGCTGATCACCCAGCGGTTTCCGGCGTGGGACCCGGTCGGCCTGATCTGCCGCTCGTGCCTCAACGGCTTCCGCAGCGAATATGTCCGCGTCGAGATGGAGAAGGACCGCGGCGCGATGTCCGCCCTCGAAGAAGAGGTCATGCACAGCCTGCACGGCGGCGCGCTGATCGCCGACAACCTGAACCAGGAATTCGACCGCTCGATGACCATCGGCGAGCGCCTCGCCGACAGGGTCGCCGAATTCGGCGGCAGCTGGCATTTCATCATCACGTTCTTTGTCGTGATGGCGGTGTGGATCGTCATCAACAGCCTCTATGTGCTGTTCCGGCCGTTCGATCCCTACCCGTTCATCCTGTTGAACCTGGCGCTGTCGCTGTTGGCGGCGGTGCAGGCGCCGGTCATCCTGATGAGCCAGAACCGGCAGGAGGCGCGCGACCGCATGCGCGCCGAAAACGACTACCAGGTCAATCTGAAGGCCGAGCTCGAAGTGCGCGCGGTCAGCGAAAAGCTCGACCTCTTGATCCACCAGCAATGGGCGCACCTGTTGGAAATCCAGCAGGTGCAGACCGAGATGATCCGCGACATGGTGGGGCGGCGCTCGCGGTAGCGCGCTTCGCACCGCGGCGACGGCTTCCCGCTCCTCCCGGCAGCGGTTAAGATCGGCAGCGGCGACACGCCACCAGCCTTTAGGGAGAATCTCTCATGGCCGTTTCGTTGTATTCCGGCTTCGTGCCTGTGTGCCTGCAGCTGCTCGCCGGTCTCAAGACCGTGCTGAAGAAGGGCGAGGAGCACGCCACCGCGCAGAAATGGGACACCGCCGTCGTGCTCAATCTGCGGTTCTATCCCGACATGTTCACGCTGGAGCGGCAGGTGCGGCAGGTGTGCACCCATTCGCTCGGCGCCGGCCGGGTCGCCGGGGTCGATCTGCCGAGCTTCTCGGACCAGGACAACAGCTGGGCCGAGATGCACGCGCGCATCGACAAGACCGTCGATTTTCTGAAGGGTCTCGATCCCGCCAAATTCGCCGGCAAGGACGATGCCGACGTCACCTTCCCGATGGGCGGCCAGCCGCGCACGATGAAGTGCCAGAGCTACCTCTATCACTTCGCGATGCTGCAGGTGCAGTTCCATGCGACGACGGCGTACGACATCCTGCGGCATGTCGGCGTCAACATCGGCAAGCGCGACTATCTCGGCCCGATGCCGTCGTAATTCGCCGCGATCCGGTCATAATCGGTTAAGCATCTCGCGCTAGGGTCGATGCCCCCGGTCGAGTGCGGCCGGGGGCATTGTTCTGTCTCGGGCATAAGTCGCACCACACGGTGACAACCCAGGTACACGCGAGCGAACTTGCGGCCCCGGCGACCGGCGCGGTCGCGCGGCGCGCCGCCCCGATCGAGCGGCCGCACCGCGGCGGCCTGTTGCGCTGGGTCGCTCGGCCGCTCTACCGGCTCTACGAGCATCGCCTGGCGCGGCAGGTCGAGGGGCGCGACATCCCGCGCCATATCGGTATCATCCTCGACGGCAACCGGCGCTGGGGCGCCCGCCGCGGCCTCAGCGACCCGTGCGCGATCTATACGCTCGGCGCCCACAAGCTCGACGACGTGCTCGCGTGGTGCGGCGAATTGGCCGTGCCGGCGGTGACGCTGTGGGTGTTCTCGACCGACAACCAGCACCGCCCGCGCGATCAGGTCTCGGGCATGCTGGACGCCATCGAGGCCAAGGTGCGCACCTTGGCCGATCATCCGACCGTGCATCACCGGCGGGTTCGGGTGCGGGCGATCGGTCAATTGGAAACGCTGCCGCCGTCGCTGGTCGAGGCGCTCGCCGCAGCCGGCGAGGCGACCGCGAACTACGACGGCATGCTGCTGACGATCGCGGTCGGCTACGGCGGGCGCGACGAGATCGTCGATGCGGTGCGCGCGCTGTTGGCCGAACAGGCGCAGCGCGGGCTGTGCACCGAGGAGGCGATCACCGAGATTACCGAGGACGGCATCGCGCGCCACCTTTACATGGCCGGCTCACCCGACCCCGACCTGATCATCCGCACCAGCGGCGAGGTGCGCCTCTCGGGCTTTCTATTGTGGCAGAGCGCCTACAGCGAATTCTATTTCTGCGACGTGCCGTGGCCGGCCCTGCGCAAGATCGATTTTCTGCGCGCCGTGCGCGCCTACCAGCAGCGCCACCGCAGATTCGGCCGATAGCGGCAGCGCCCTCAGCCGGCGATGCCGCGGCCGGGACCGGCGAGCGTATCAATTGCGCTCATGGGCGCTGCTTTGGCCGGTCGCCGCTTTGCGTATCCGCTCAAGCTCTCGCGAGATTTGCCGCAAGCGAATTGAAGACGCGACGCCGTGGGTCACCAGGGCGAGGCACAAGACGATTTCTATCGCGACCAGATGGGATCCTCCAAACGGGAGAACCCGATGCAATACCGGCACCGCCTCTGCCCCCACTAGGAGAATCAGCACTACCGTTGAGATCCAGGAGATTAACTCTAACGGCCACAGCCAATAGGCACGGAGTTCTGTTTCCTCTAACCCGATTCGAACATCCTCCTCGGAAGGTCGATCCTTAAAACTGAAGTGCAACGGCTGAAATTTCGCGAAGTCGAGGTCGGACAGGTCCTCGTCAAGAAAGGCCTCAGCTTCCTGGTCAGTCTTCATCTCAGGGACTTGCCGCTTCATAGCGACGTGCCTCCCTCGCGTGCATGTACCGGGCAGTGATCGGTCTGAGGAGGCGCCGGGCGCCACGGTCGCGGACCGTGAAAGCCACGAAAAGCGGTCGGCCGTCGCGATTTCTCCCCACGGCGATAAGCCGCCCTTCGTCGGCGGAATGAGCCGGATCGGGAGCTACACTGGGCTGATCACGCAAGATCGCCTCGATCTCCTCGATGGAGACCCCATGTGCCTGACATTTCGTGCGGTTGCCGCGATCCTAATCGAACCCGTCGAAGATGAGTTCCATCTGGATATCTTACGGGCCGGAGACAACCCCCCGCCGGAAAACGTGGCCTGGGTAAGACGGCACGCAATCGGTTCCGGCCTGACCTCGCCGGAATTCTAGCGGTGCGCGGCGTTGTATTTGGCGAGCGCGTCGGGGCCGGGGCAGAGCGCGGCTTCGTCCAGCGCGTTCAAGGGCGCATCGACCGTGTCGAGGAACTGGTGCAGATCGCCGTGGTCGGGTTCGACGAACAACAATCCGGTCACGACCTCGCCGAGCGCGTGGCGCTGTTGCAGGTAGGTCAGCGCCGAGACCCGATCGGTCGGGTCGTAATCGAGTTCGAGCTTACGCAAGCGCAGGATCGAGCCGTCGTGCTGCACGACGGTTTCGAGCGTGCCAGGCGCGTAATCGGCGGTGATCGCCTCGCGCTCGACCATGAAATCGAGCTGGTTGACCATCTCGTTGTGGGCGCGCACGTAATCGAAGCTCTTTGTCGATTCCGGGTTGTTGTTGAAGGCGACGCAGGGCGAGACGACATCGAGAAACGCGGCGCCCTTGTGCTGGAGGGCCGCCTTGATCAATGGCACGAGTTGCGCCTTGTCGCCGGAAAAGCTGCGCGCGACAAACGAGGCGCCCAATTGCAGCGCGAGGCCGACGAGATCGATCGGCATGTCGGTGTTGACGGCGCCGCGCCGCGCCTTCGACCCCTTGTCGGCGGTCGCCGAGAACTGGCCCTTGGTCAGCCCGTAGACTCCGTTGTTTTCGACGATATAAAGCATATCGACGCCGCGGCGGATGCAATGGGCGAACTGGCCGAGGCCGATCGAGGCCGAATCGCCGTCGCCCGAGACGCCGAGATAGATCAGGTCGCGGTTGGCCAGGTTGGCGCCGGTCATCACGCTCGGCATGCGGCCGTGCACGCTGTTGAAGCCGTGCGATTGGCCGAGGAAATAGGTCGGCGTCTTCGACGAGCAGCCGATGCCCGAGAGTTTGGCGATGCGGTGCGGCGGCTGCGCCAATTCAAAGCAGGCCTGGATGATCGCGCCGCTGATCGAATCGTGGCCGCAACCGGCACACAGTGTCGAGATCGAACCTTCGTAGTCGCGGTGCGTGTAGCCGAGCGCATTGGTCGGCAGCTTGGGGTGATGCAGCTTCGGTTTGGCGATGTAGGTCATCCTGACCTCGATTAATTAATCACCACGGAGGCACGGAGAACACGGAGAAAATCTCGTCATTGCGAGGAGCGACGCGACGACGCAATCCCATTCACGCGACGGGATTGCTTCGCTGCGCTCGCAATGACGCCGGTTTGGCAGCTCCGTGACCTCCGTGTCTCCGTGGTGAAAGGCCTCAGGGACGCGCCTTGCGCAAGGGGGCGAGGGTGACGACCGCGAGCATGTCGCTGATCGCCTTGACGATAAAGCGGCCGGTGATCGGCGTGCCGTCGTAATGCAGGATCGGCACGAGCCGCGCCGGGTCGATTTCGAGTTCGGTCGTCAGCAGCGTGCGCATCTGCCCGTCGCGGTTCTGTTCGACGACAAAGACCCGCTCGTGGCTCGAAATGAAATCGACGACATCGTCGTGGAACGGGAAGGCGCGCAGGCGCAGCGTGTCGAGGTGGATGCCGCGCGCTTCCAGCGTTTCCAGCGCCTCTTCGATCGCCAGCGACGACGAGCCGAAATAAATTGCGCCGTATTTTGATGCTTCCTTCGCCTCGCGCTTCACCGGGCGCGGCACGAGGCGCTTCGCGGTCTCGAACTTGCGCAGCAGGCGCTGCATGTTGTCGACGTAATCGTGGCCCTCTTCGCTGTAGCGGGCATAGCGGTCCTTGGTCGTGCCGCGGGTGAAATAGGCGCCGCGCGAGGGGTGCGTGCCGGGCAAGGTGCGATAGGGGATGCCGTCTCCGTCGACATCGAGATAGCGGCCGAATTCCTTGCCGGCGTCGAGCTCGTCGAAGCCCATGACCTTGCCGCGGTCGTAGCGGCGCGCCGGGTCCCATTGCAACGGTGGGACGAGCCAGTCGTTCATGCCGATGTCGAGGTCCATCATCACAAAGACCGGCGTCTGCAAGCGGTCGGCGAGGTCGAGCGCGTCGGCGGCAAACGTGAAGCTTTCGTTCGGGTCCTGCGGGAACAGCAGCACGTGCTTGGTGTCGCCGTGCGACGCATAGGCGGCCGACAGAATGTCGGCCTGCTGCGTCCTGGTCGGCATGCCGGTCGACGGGCTGCCGCGCTGGATGTCGAAGATGACGGCCGGGATCTCGGCGAAATAGGCGAG
>DATJUL010000154.1:0-6336 GCA_035502295.1 Allostellaceae bacterium
GCTTTATGCTGGCCAGCGATGTGCGCGTGTTCACGACCGCGGAGGCGCCGCTCGGGCGCGACTGGATCGCCTCACCCGAGGACGATCTGATGGAGGCCGCGGTTATCGCGCATCTGCGGGCGCCGCTGCTGCCGCGCCGCGCCGCGCCCCCTCGAGCGCGGCGGCCTTCCGTTCAACCAGCGCGACGAGGTGATCGACAATATCGGCGTCCTTCAGCCGGTGATCGGCAATCCCGCTGACATACACCTGATGGGTGTTGTTGCCGGTAGCGGTGTACTTACGGATGGTCAATCAAACCCGCGGCGCCCGTACGGTTGGCCGCGTCAACCGCCGACTCGCCAAAGAAAACGGATGAACAGTGGGCAGCTTTCACCTTTGCATATCGTATTCAGGTGAGCGCGTTATGGTACATCGAAGCGAATGCTACCATGCGCGCAATGCCAAGCCCCCCGGCCATCGAAAAGCGCCGAGTGCATCAAAATGGCTGGGGCCGTTTACCACGCGCGAGGAGGCGTTCAAGCGGGCGCGCGAGCTCGGCTTGAAATATGTCAGTGGCTGCGGGATTTGCAAACCATGAAATGCGATTTCGATCATGACTTCCTGGTCACAACCGGGATGCGGGTCCCTCTTGAGGTGCTGCAATTCCCCATGCTTGGGCACGCCGCAATCGCGAGCGCACCGAGCGGCGGGCTTCACTACCCCAAGGGTGGCCGGCGCCGGAAGCGCCTCGTCGATGTCGAGGCCGACGTCGCCCAGCGCTTCCCGCTACTCCGCGTCTCGCCACCAAATACCGCGAGAGGGGTTTATATAAGACGCCCGGCGTAGGCGTCGAAACGCGGCTCACGACCATCACTCGCGATTTCGACAGGATCAGCATGCATGGCGACAGCGGTGGTCTGGGTCGATCCGGGACAGCTGGATCGGTCGTTTGTCGGCCCGGTCATCGACGAACAATTTCTCGCGGACCTGCCGCCGGGCGTTGACCCACGCGGCGAAAACGAGGAGTTTCACACCTTCGTTTTCGACGGACTGACATTCACTGAACCTGTACGGTTCTCTTTCGACGAGATAGTCTGTCGCGGCGGATTCCGGTTTTTGCGATCTTATGCCCGCGGCATGAGGTCAGGGAGGGTGTCGATGCTCAAGCCGCGGGCTATCGTGCTGATCTCGCTGGTTCTGGCGGCGGCAGCCTCGCGGCTGGTCCCTCATCCTTGGAACCTGACCTCCATCGCCGCCGTGGCACTGTTCGCCGGCGCCTATTTCGAGGATCGCCGCCTGGCCTTCGCGGTTCCCCTTGGCGCGCTGTTCCTCAGCGACCTCGTGCTTGGCCTCTATAGCGGCATGGCCGTGGTCTATGTCAGCTTCGCCCTGATCGTGGAGATCGGCCGGTGGCTGCGGTCGCGACGCCAGCCGGTGTTGATCGCCGCTGCCGCCCTGGCCAGCTCGATGCTGTTCTTCATCCTGACCAATTTCGGCGTGTGGGTGTCGGGCCATCTTTACCCCAAGACCTGGGCGGGGCTCACAACCTGCTATACAGCCGCCGTGCCGTTCTTCAGGAACAGTCTTGAGGGCGACCTTCTCTACACGCTGATCCTGTTCGGGGGCTTTGCGTTGATGGAGCGGCGGTTCCAGGTTCTTCGCGAACCGCGCGCCATGTCGGTTCTGACGGTGGCCTGACCGGATGGCCAGGCGGATCGTCTCGTTTCTGCCGTCGGCGACGGAAATGGCTTTCGCGCTGGGCCTGGGCGATCAGGTCTACGGCGTCAGCCACGAATGCGACTATCCGCCCGAAGCGCGGAACAAGCCGGCCGTTGTGCGCAGCGCCCTGCCCGTCGAACAGATGAGCCAGTCCGAGATCGACGTCGCGGTGACCCAACGGCTGCGCAGCGGCCTCAGCCTCTACGAGATTGACAGCGCGGTGGTGCAGGCCGCAGTGCCCGACTTGGTGATCACCCAGAACCTGTGCGAAGCCTGTGCGCCGGCGGGCAACGAGGTCGCCGATCTGCTGCGGCTGTTGCCCGTTGCGCCGGACGTCCTGTGGATGACGCCAAAATCGCTCGAACAAATCTTCGACAACATACGCGACCTGGGCCAGGCGACGAGACGCGAATACGAGGCCGAACTGCTTATCTCGCGTGGCCGCGAGCGGCTGGAGCGAGTCCGCAGGGTGGCGGAGACGGCCCGTCATCGACCGCGTGTTTTCTGCATGGAGTGGATGGATCCGGTCTACTGCTGCGGGCACTGGGTTCCTGAGATGGTCGCCATAGCCGGCGGCGCGGACACCCTGGGCCGGCTAGGCACCGATTCGGTGCGCATCCCCTGGGACAGCGTGCTCGCCTGGGCGCCTGAGGTGCTCGTGGTCATGCCCTGCGGCTTCGGCATGGCCAAGGCCTTCAAGGAGGCGCAGCGGCTTTTGGATTATCCGGGCTGGAGCCAGATTCCGGCGGTACTGAGCGGCCAGGTCTATGTGGTCGATGCCAACGCCTACTTTGCCCGGCCGGGTCCAAGGGTGATCGATGGAACTGAACTGCTGGCCCACCTGATCCACTCGGAACTGTTCGCCTGGACCGGCGAGCCGGATGCCTTTCGCCGGCTGGAGACGCCCAGGGCGGCGCAGGCTCTCCTTCGGGCCGGATGACGGCCGCCCATGACCAGCGCAGCTCTCTCATGGCGCAAAAGGGTGCGGCAAAAGGCGTGCTGGCGATGCGGCGAACGTTTCGCCTGCGGCCTTGGTGACGCCGCCGAGGGTTGCTGGTGCGACTCCCGGCCGCCCGCCCCGGTCCTCAACGCAGAGGCAGATTGTCTGTGTCCTACCTGTTTGACGGCCGCTGCAGCCGCTGCGCGGGACGCCCAGGCCCAACCCATCGCCAGCCCTTGTATCCACATCTGTCGCATCGCCCCGGAAAGCGGGCTGTGTATCGGCTGTCTGCGGACGTTGGACGAGATCGCGACGTGGGGCGGCTTATCCGACCAGCAGCGGCAGTCGGTTTTCGCCGCGCTGCCAAGCCGCAAAATCTAATATAAGAATATCTCCCTCATGAGCGATGCAGCCCAACCAGCGACGGAGCCGCTGTATATCAGTGAGCCGCGTGCCCCCGCTCTTCGAGCGCTTTACGAACACTGGGCCACCCTGCGAGGGGACCGCCCAATGCCGCGGCGGGCTGACATCGACCCGACCGCGATACCAAAGCTCTTGCCCTACATCCTGATGTATACGGTCATGCCCGACGGCGGATATGCCATTCGCCTCGTCGGCGAGGAAGTTGTGCGCTTTGTCGGGCGCAACGCGACGGGAGAACCGGCCGGATCGGCGCTGCCGCCGCGCGCTGCCGCGATTTTGACAGAAATTCTTGATGCCGTCGTGACGGAACGGGCCCCCAAGTTCCGCGCAGGCAAGGCGCATTGGCAGCCTGATAAGAGCTATCGCGACTATGAGGCGTGCTTCCTGCCGCTGTCACCCGACGGTGAGGCCGTTGACATCATCCTCTGCGGGATCAGCTTTACAGAAAGCAAGTCACCTTCCGGAAGCAATGCGCGAGCAAATCCTGAAGGCCACCCGCCGGTTTGATGAACTCTCCGAGGTTTGTGCCGTTTACTCGACGACGCGTTGAGCGAGATCGTTGAGCAACCGCTCGCGTCGCTGCTCAGTCTCAGCGATCTCATTTTGGATCGCCTTCAGAGACGTGAAATGTTTCAGCGTTTGCGCTGCCTGCTGCTGGCTTTCGAGTTCAGCGATGAGAGTGGTCAGGTGCACAAGTTCAATCCATGGGTCGTCTAGCAAGGCTGGTTGGGAGAACATGCTGCGAGCCTCTATTGCCGATCTGGCGCGTTGCCCTGTGACGGCGCGAGCCAGCTCGGGAAAACCATTCACCAGATCAGTTGTACCGCCGTGAACAAGAGCACGGCAGTGAGCAGAAGTTGCGCGGTCACATCGAGCCGCTTCCCCTTCGTATGCTGTGGGGGGATGACGGCAGTGCGGAACACCTCACGCTCGCTAGGGTTGGGATAGGTAGGACGGGGCATCATCGCCTCCGTATTCCGAGAAGGGTTAAATAAAATCAACCGTGTTTCCGAATATGACCTGCGCAAGATGCGATAGCAAGAAACCTGAAAGACCAATTTCCTAAGATTGTTCTCGTATTATCCTCAATTCTGCCAACTTTCTCGATGGGGAACTGCGCTGCGGCTTCCTTGGACGCTGCCAAGTGGCTTCGTCCTTTCCTACGAGTTGGAGGACGCACTCGGACGGCAGCGATAATTCATTACTCTGATGCGGCGCACCATCACGCCCATGACCGTCAGCGCGAAATCCGGCGCGCTTGCAACCAAGCTGCGCCGCTCTCGTTGCAACTTCGCATAAGCGCTGTCAAGTAAGGTTGCTGGCCCGGATCGGGTGGTCTGCCGGCGCCAAGCCTGAGGGGCTCATCGACGGTGCGCCGGCGACGACTGACCGAGACCCGGACCACCGCACTGTTTGATCCGCCCACGGAGCCCCGTGAGCGGTTTCGATTACCCGCAAGGAGGTTGACGATGGGTGCGGCCGAACTTGCCAGTCGGTTCCGGGTTGCCGGCGTCGCCTTTGCCGATACCGAACACGGCCTCGTGAGGGTGCAGGTGTCGCGAGGCGGCAGCGCCGGCGAACTGTTCCTCCAGGGCGCGCAGGTGACCGCTTGGCAGCCGGCCGGTCAGCGCCCGGTCATCTTTACCAGCGCCCGCGCCGTCTTCGCGCCGGGGAAGGCGATCCGCGGCGGGGTTCCGGTCATCCTGCCGTGGTTCGGGCCGCATCCGACGGCGCCGACGGCGCCGCAGCATGGTGTGGCGCGCACCGCGCCGTGGCGGCTTGAGCGGGTCGAGGAGGCCATGGCCGATGGGATTGGCCTCACCCTGGCGCTCGACGGCGCCGGCTCCGACTGGTGGCCGGAGGCGGCCGTGGCGCGATTGCGCGTCGTCTTCGGCAGCGAACTGCGTCTCGACCTCGCGGTCGAAAACCGCGCGGCGCAGGCGATCGAATTCGAGGAAGCGCTGCATGCCTATTTTGCGATCTCCGACATCGCTTCCGTCTCGGTAACCGGGCTGGAGGGGTGCCGCTTTATCGACAAGACCGCCGGCGGTGCGCGACGGCCGCCGACAGGTGGCCGCCTCACCCTGGCGAGCGAGACGGACAGCGTCTATCTCGACACGCCGGCGACCGTCGCGATCGAGGATCCGGCCTGGCGCCGTCGTATCCTCGTCGAGAAGGAGGGCGCAGCCTCGACCATCGTGTGGAACCCGTGGGCCGACAAGGCGGCGGCGATGGCCGATCTCGGCCCCGACCAGTGGCAAGGAATGATCTGCGTTGAAGCCGGCAATGTCGCCGACAACAAAATCAGCCTCGCCGCCGGCGCGACTCACCGGATGTCGACCCGCATCTCGGTCGCGGGCGGGTGACGTCGCGTGCAACCCTGTCGCGCGAGTGGCGTCGGCGTCAGCCGCTGCGCGGCGGCTCGATTGCCATCGTCGCGATGCCGGTCCACGCGATCGGCGCTCCCGCCTTCGCGGCGGCCTCGCGCGGCGGCAAACCGGGATCCCAGTGGATCGCGAGGAAACGCCGCGCGGTCACGTCGCCCGCAGCGTCCGAAACCAGCCAGAGGAGCGGCGGCACCATCACCGCCGGCTGGATCAGCTGCTCGCGCCCAAAGCCGGCATTCTCCGGGATCATGCCGGTATTGGTGACGCCGCCGGGCACCAGCACGTTGACCGTGACGCCTGAACCGTCGAGGTCCTGCGCCATCACGGCAGACAAGGCTTCGAGCGCCGCCTTCGAGGGTCCGTAACCGGGAAAGCCGGGACGGATCATCGTGCCGAGGCTCGTCGTCACATTGACAATGCGGCCCCAGCGGCGCGCCCTCATCGGTTCCGCGACAAGGCGCGACAGCGCGAGCGGGGCGGTCGTGTGGACCGCCAGGTAGAGGCGCCAATGCTCAGGCGTCATCTCCCAGAACTTGAGCGGCTTGATCCAGCTGTCGGGCCGGATCATGCCGGGCGCGACGCCGGCATTGTTGACGAGGATGTCGATCTCGCCAAAGCGCTGCCGCGCCCGGGCGACGATGTCCGCGGCGACGCGATCGTCGGCGAGATCGGCGACGATCGGAAAGAACGCGTCGGTCTGACCGTCATGGCGAGCGATTGCCGCCAGCGCGTCGAGCCCCGCCGCGTCGCGATCCACCACCGCGACCGGTATGCCCGCGCCGAGAAAGCCCGCGATCATCGCTCGCCCGATGCCGCCGGCGGCGCCGGTGACGATCGCGACACGTTGTGGATCGCTCATGGTCGTTCCTCCCGTTTGTCAGAGGGGTG
>DATJUL010000155.1:0-13351 GCA_035502295.1 Allostellaceae bacterium
GACCACCTGTTGCACGACAAAGGTCGTGTAGGCGCCGATCATGACCATCTCGCCATGCGCCATGTTGATGACGCCCATGACGCCGAAGGTGATCGCGAGGCCGGCGGCGGCGAGCAGCAAGACGGCGCCGAGGCTGATGCCGTAATAGACGTTTTCCAAGAGGCCCCAGAGCTGAAGCCGCCGATCGATCTGGTGGACCGCTGTGGTGATCGCCGCCGCCACCGGCGCCGGCTGGCCATGCAGCGACGCAAGGAAACCGCGTGCCGACAAATCGGAGCGGTCGGCCAACTCCTTGACGGCGGCGATCCGCGCCGCATCGCTGCCGGTGTTCGAATTGAGCAGCGCCGCCGCTTCGGCCTCGCGCAGCACCCGCGCGACGCCGGCGTTCTTCTCGTGCCGCAGCGCCCGCCGGATCAGCGGCAGCGCACCGGCATCGGCCGATTGGTAAAGCGCCTCCGCCGCCTTGCGGCGCGCCGTCGTGTCCTTTGAAAACAGGCCGAGCGCGCCCTCCGCCGTCTCGATCGCGCCGCGCACCGAATCGTTGACGATGACCCGCCGCAGATTGACCGGCGCCGGCGGGTTGGCGACCGGCGCGCCGGTGCGGGCATCGACAAAACCCTCGGCGGTTTTGATATAGAGCGGCGGGTTCGGTCGCGGCCATTTCCACGCGAACAAGTCTCCGTCGCGCAGCGCGTCGATGACCGCGGCGGCGCGCCGGTTGCCGGAGGTCGCCAGCGCCTGCACGCCCTGTGCCACGACATCGAAATTTGTCGCCGCGAGCGGCGAGAACGGGTCGCCGCCGGCGGCGCGCGCCGCACCGGGGCCGACGGCGATCAACAACAGCAGCGCAGTGGCGAATACCCCCCGCAGGAACCGGCCGCCGCCGCTCCCGCCCGCCACCACGCCGCTCCTGCTCATACCGCCTCCGGACCGATCTTCAGGCTTTTTTCGATCCCAGGCATTTGCCGGCGACGACGTCGTAATTGCCGCACGACATCGGCGGCAGCCAGTCGCCGATCAGGTTCTTGCTTTCCGGCAGGTAGGGCGACCACGGCTGGGCGACGACGAGGCCCGGCGTCTGCCAAACGATATTGAACTGGCCGTTGCCCTGCACCTCGCCGATCAGCACCGGTTTGGTCAGGTGATGGTTCGGCATCATCGTCGCATAGCCGCCGGACAGGTTCGGGTGCGCGACGCCAATCATCGCGTCGATGACCGCGTCGTGATCGGTCGTGCCGGCCTTTTCGACCGCCTTCACATACATATTGAAACCGATGTAGTGCGCCTCCATCGGATCGTTGAACACGCGCTTGTCGTTTCCGACGAACTTTTTGAACTCTTCGACGACCGCCTTGTTCTCCGGGGTATCGACGCTCTCGAAGTAGTTCCACGCCGCGAGATGGCCGACCAAGGGCTTGGTATCGATGCCGGCAAGTTCCTGCTCGCCGACGCTGAACGCGATGACCGGGATATCAGTCGCCTTGATTCCCTGGTTGCCGAGTTCCTTGTAGAACGGCACGTTGGCGTCGCCGTTGATGGTCGAGACCACGGCCGTCTTCTTGCCGGCCGAGCCGAACGCTTTGATCTTGGCGACCTCGGCCTGCCAATCGGAATAGCCGAACGGCGTGTAGTTGATCATGATGTCCGAGGATCCGAAGCCCTTCGCCTTCAGATAGGCTTCGAGGATCTTGTTGGTCGTACGCGGATAGACGTAATCGGTGCCTTCCAACACCCAACGCTTTACGCCGACCTGCTCCATCAGATAATCGACCGCCGGGATCGCCTGCTGGTTCGGCGCCGCGCCGGTGTAGAAGACATTGCGACTGCACTCCTGCCCCTCGTATTGCACCGGATAGAGGAGGATGCCGTCGAGGTGCTCGAACACCGGCAACACCGACTTGCGCGACACCGAGGTCCAGCAGCCGAACACCGCCGCGCACTTGTCGACCGACAAGAGCTGCTTCGCCTTCTCCGCGAACAGCGGCCAGTTCGAGGCGGGATCGACGACGATCGGCTCGATCTGGCGGCCCATGATGCCGCCCTTTTTGTTCTGCTCGGCGATCAGCATCATCATGACTTCCTTGAGCGGCACCTCGCTGATTGCCATCGTGCCGGACAGCGAATGCAGGATGCCGATCTTGATCGGCCCGGTTTCGGGCGCCGTCGCGGCCTTCGCGCGGGTGACCGCGCCGGGAACGGGGATGGCGCCGACGCTTGCTGCCGCGGCGGTCGCCAGGCCGAGGCCCAACAGGCCCAGCTGACGGCGGTCGATGAGTGTGCTGTCGGTCGACATAGGCAACTCTCCCCTGCAATAGCATAGCCGGCCCCCAGGGCGGCCTTCACCTCGACCGCAGCAAAATCGAGGCCAACCAACGCCACCGCCGTCACCCGGTGGCGCTCCTCGGCAAATGCCCAAAATTAAGGCAAATAATGCCGCATCGATCGGCATAAGTGGATGACGCGCCCGGGCTGCGGCATCCGGCGGCAGGGGCAAGCGGCCGCACCCGCAATCCTCGCGCCCGGCGTATACTCGCCGCGGCCTCATCGATATCGACGGGGGCATGCGATGCAGAACACGGCGCGCCGCCGCGACCCCGACGACAACCGGCAGGCCACGCAACTTGCTCCGGCGGCGCTCGATCCACGCTTCGGAGGATCCGTTCGGTTGCGCAGCCGCAACCGGATCTTGGGTCTGCTGCTGGCGAGCGTCGCCGTGCTTGGCTTCGCGATCGTGATCCTGCTGGCGGTCATGCTGCGCTATGGACAAAGTCATCACCTCATTGCCGGGCTGTGATCGGCGCGATGCGATGCCGGCGCTCGGCCGCCGGCGCTTTCTCGGAGTGGCCGGGGCAGGCGCCCTGCTGCTGCCGCTCGCCGCCTGCGGCGGCGGCGACCCCAAATGGCATTCGATCGACGTGACCGGCACGCTGCCGGCGCTCTCCTTCACGATGACCCGCGCCGAAGACGGCAAGCAGGTCACCCAGAGCGATTACCACGGCAAGGTCGTGCTGCTCTATTTCGGCTACACGAACTGCCCGGACATCTGCCCGACCGTGCTGTCGCATCTATCGAGCATCTTCGACCGGCTCGGCCCCGACGCGCACCAGCTGCGCATGCTGTTCGTGACGGTCGATCCCAACCGCGACACATTGCCGATCTTGGCGAAATACGTCAGGAATTTCAGCGCGGATATCGATGGCCTGCGCGGCACCCCGGATGCGCTCGCGGAATTGGCGCGGCGCTATCGCGCGGTCTATTCGGTGACGCCGGCGGAAGACGGCCACCCCTACGAGGTGACGCACAGCTCGGCGATCTATGTCTTCGACCGCAGCGGCCGGGCGCGGCTGATCATCGCCTCGATGGCCTCGAACAAGCCCGACATCGCCGGCACGACCGCCGATCTGCGGCGGCTCATCCAAGGGCACCCGCCGGGGCTGCTCGCCCGGCTGTGGTCGATGATCTGACCTCGGCTATTTGCCGACCGCGTTGCGCACCGGGAACGGCGCGGTCAGACTCTTGCCGCCGGCAAATTTGAGCGTCACCGAGACGGTCTTTCCCGGTCGCATCGCCGCCGCCGGTTTCATGCACATCAGGTGATAGCCGCCCGGCGCAAAGCGCAATTTGCCGTGCGCCGGCACCGCGACGCTCGGCACCATGACCATGCGTTCCACGCCGTTCTTCCGAAGGCTTTTGTGCAGCATCAACATGCCGCAGGCCGACGAGCCGGCGCCGGTCAGTTGCTCGGGCGTCGCGGTCGGGTTCGCCAGCGTGAAATAGCCGGCGGCCGGCCGCGACGACATGATAAAGCGGAACCACTGTCCGCTCAGTTTGAGGCCGCCCGGCGCCTGCGCCAGCGCACCGGGCGCGGTGGCGCAGAGGACGAGCAAGGCGACGAAAGCCGCCCTAGCGGCCGGTCCAGCGTTTCGCAAGTTCGGCAAGGTCGGCTCCTTCCTGGCTGGTTTCGATCGTCGCATCCTCGTGCCGGCGCAAGGCGCCGATCACGACGAGCATCCCGATGACGCTCATCATCGCCGGCGGGATCCAGATGACGATGCCGCCGATATGCTGGTCGGCCAGCGCATCGATCGACGGCAGGAGGCGCCCGCACAGATTGTAATAGGGGTAGAGGTCGCGCGGCGAAAAGGCGATGACCGCGCCCAGCGCGATCTGCGGGAACATGACGCCGAACGACAACGCGGCGCGCGTGCCGTAAGAAACACGGGCCGGCGGCTTCGGCCGCGGATCGAGCACCAGCCACCAGAACAGCAGCCCGTCCACGACCATGCTCCAGTTCATGACGGCATAGAGCTGCGGGTCGAGCATCGCGCGGAAATGGATGGGCGGGATCAGCCAGAAATAGAACGAGCCGACGAACAGGAAGGCGGCGACCAGCGGCTGCTGCAGGATGCGCATCGCCGCCCTGATCGCCGGCGCCTCCAGCGCGCGCCGCAGCCAGGCCGGCATGCCGCGCCCAGCCGCACCGCCGGCGGCGCCGAGCGCGATCAGGAACGGGCCGATATGGTGCATCGCGACGTGCTGGATGCGGTTCAGAAAGAACATGTGCTGCGACCAGTATTCGAACCGCGTCTGCAGCACCGCGTAGACGAGGCCGACGCCGAGCGCGAATGCGACCGGCCGCCACGCGGCCGGCCGCTCCGCGCGCGGCAGCAGCGCCAACCCGCGCCCGAACCAGAACAGCGCAAGCGCCGTCGCGAGATAGACGGTCGGCGAAAACTCCCACGGCGCCCACGCCGGCATCAGCGCCGGATGATTGGCCGACAGCCACCACAAGACGGCTCCGAGCGCCACGATCGCGGCGTAGACCGGCACGTCGCCGAGCCGCCGGATCGGCGCTGCCATCAGCGAACCGCCGTTCTCCACCGCTGCCATCCGCGGCAACTTGGCAGCCTTCCGCGCTTTGTCAAATCCGCAAATCGGCGCATCGTCCGGCGGCCGGGGATGAAGCTCAGCAAGTGCTCGCAGATTGCAACACACGGTCATTGCGAGGAGCGAAGCGACGAAGCAATCCCGGTCAGCAGGCCCTCGGGGCTTCGGGATTGCTTCGCTTCGCTCGCAATGACGAGGCTGTGCAGCCGGCGAAGGACCGTTGCTTAGAATTGCGCAGGCGGAGCGAGGCGGCAATCCCGATGATCCCGATCGCGCCCGGCATCGCCATCGCGGAAGACGAAATCGAGGAGGTCTTTCTGCGCGCCGGCGGTCCCGGCGGGCAGAACGTCAACAAGGTCGCAACCGCGGTGCAGCTGCGCTTTGACGCGGCGCGTTCGCCGGCGATCGACGAGCGCATGCGCGCGCGGCTCAAGCGGGCTGCCGGCCGGCTGATGACGGCGGACGGCATCATCGTCATCACCGCCCGCCGGTTTCGCACCCAGAGCCGCAACCGCGAGGATGCGGTGGACCGCCTGATCGACCTCTTGCGGCGCGCCGCGCTGCCGGTGAAACCGCGCCGGCCGACGCAGCCCTCCGCGGCCGCGCGCGCCCGCTACCGCGCCGTCAAAGCGGCGCGCAGCGACCAGAAACGCCTGCGCCGGGAGCCGGAGCGCGAGTAGCCGCGTCGTTACTGGTGCCGGGCGCCAGGTGGCAGACGCCTCCCCGGACTTGGTCCGGGGATTGCGATCTCGGCGCACAGCCGCGACCGGCCGCGCGCTCAGCGGCGGCGGCCCGCAGCTTGGCCTCAGCGAGATTGGTGCGGCCGGGCTGGCCGGTGCCGCTGTCGGCTTCTTACCGCACCCGCGCCCGCCAAGCCGGACCGTGGGCGCCGACAACCCTTGGTCAGCCGCGATGATGGCGCCGCACTGGACCCGTGCCGAAGGAAGGATACCATAGGACGGATGTCGCGCGGCCGGATTTCGCAGCCCGCCGACCTCGCCTGATCAGGCATGGCGGACGTTCCGGCCGGCTTGACAGCCTGCCGCATCGGCGGTGGAGTGCGGCGGCAGAACGCGAGCGAGAAGAGAGGCGACATGGCCCGCACCGCAGCCGAGCGCGCTCTCCAGGATCAGCGCCAGCCGACCGCAGCCGATTATCTGGCGCGGGTGCGCGATCTCGCGCCGACGCTGGCGGCCGCCGCGGCGGACATCGACGCGCAGCGCGAATTGCCCGAGCCGATCGTCAAGGCGCTCGTCGAGCGCGGCCTGTTTCGGCTGCTCTTGCCGCGCGCGCTCGGCGGCGCCGAACTCTTGCCGGCGGAATACGTGCCGATCATCGAGGAAATCGCCAAGACCGACGCCAGCACCGCGTGGTGCATCAACCAGAATTCCGGCTGCTCGATGACCGCGGCTTATCTGGCGCCCGAGGCGGCGCGCACGGTTTTCGGCGGGCCGCGCGGCATTCTTGCCTGGGGGCCGGGCCCCGGCGAGGCGCGCGTCGCACCGGGCGGCTATCGCGTCACCGCGACCTTCAGCTTCGGCAGCGGCAGCCACCACGCAAGTTGGCTCGGTTGCCATGCGCCGGTCGTCGAGGCGGATGGTCGGCCGCGCCGTGACGACGACGGCGCGCCGATCGTGCGCACGATGCTGTTTCCCAAGAGCCAGACCAAATTTATCGATATCTGGCATACGATCGGGCTGCGCGGCACCGGCAGCGACCAGTACGAGGTGAGGGACCTGTTTGTCCCTGAGGCGTATTCCGTCGATGTGCTGTCGCGCCGCGCCGGGCCGACCGGCGAGCAGGGCCTGCTCTATCGCTTCAGTTCGCTGATCCTCTACGCCGCGGGGTTTGCCGGCGTCGCGCTCGGTATCGCGCGCGCGACGCTGGGGCATTTCATCGACCTCGCGCACGACAAAATCCCGCGCGGCGCGCCGAACACGATGCGCCACAACAACGTCACGCAGCGCGAGACCGCGCTTGCCGAGGCGCGGCTTGCGTCGGTGCGGCGCTATCTCCTGGGGTCGCTCGAAGACATCACCGCGGCGGTCGCCGCGCGCGGCCACCTGACGCTCGACGAGCGCATGACGATCCGCCTCGCCGCGACCTTCGCGATCCACACCGCCGTCGAGGTCACCGACATGTTGTATCAATCCGCCGGCGCGACCGCGATCTTCAACGACAACCCATTCGAGCGCCGGTTTCGCGACATCCATTCGGTCGCGCAGCAATTGCAGGGGCGGCAGCAGCATTTCGAGACGGTCGGCCAGTACATGCTCGGCCTGTCGGGCGACACCAGCTGGCTGTAACCGCGCCGATCGCGCGCAGCCCGGCCGTGCGGTCTCATCGCCGGACGACGCTTATTTTGCCGGGCCGAGCGGCTCGGCCGGCGCCGGCAGCGGCGGCGCGGCCCGCGCCAGCCGCCAGCCGAGCGCCAAGGCGCCGACGACCAGCACGGCCGCCCAGAAATACGGGCTGCTGTGTCCGATATCGGCAAAGAGATACCCCGCCATCGGCGGACCGACCACCCGCGCGAGGCTGCCGACCGACCGCGTGACGCCCAACACCTCGCCTTGCTCCGCGTCGCCGGCGCGACGCGAAATGAGGCTGTTGAGCGCCGGCTGGCTGAGACCGAGGCCGATTGCGAGGAGGGCGAAGGCGCCCAGCAGGATCGGCAGATCGATGGAAAACGGCACGATCACAAGACCGGCGGCGAGCAGCACCAAACCGCACGACAGCAGCGGCTCCTCGCCGTAACGCTTGGTCAGGCGGCGGGTCAGCCCGCCCTGCATGATGGCCGACACGAACCCGAGATAGGCGAAGACATAGCCGACTTTTTCCGGCCCCCAATTCAGCTGTCGCATTGCCCATAGCGCAAAAATGCTCTCCATTGCCGCAAACGCCAGGGTCACCAGGAAGAAAATCAAGATGAGGCGCGACAACACCGGCCGATACAGCGCGCTGAGGAGCGATGCGATGCGGCCCAACGGTCGGGCCAAGCCGCGGCGCTCCGGCGCCAGGCTCTCGCGCAGCACGAACAGCACGCCGCACAGCGCGGCGACGGACAAGCCGGCGGCGACCCAGGCCGGGGTCTGCAGGTCGGCGGTTGCCGGATTGCTGCCGGCGAGAAAACCGCCGAGCGCCGGCCCGAAAATAAACCCGAGGCCGAAAGCCGCGCCGATCATGCCCATGCCGTGGGCGCGCTTTTCCGGCGTCGTGATGTCGGCGATGTAAGCCTGTGCCGCGGCGATGTTGCCGGCGCCGGCGCCGGCGAGGGCGCGGGCCGCAAACAGCATCCACAGATCGCTCGCCGCACCGAGCCAGACATAGGCGAGCGCGGCGGCTGCCATGCTCGCCATCAGCACCGGCCGGCGACCGACGCGGTCGCTGAGCCGGCCCCAGAACGGCGCCGTTATCAGCTGCGCCAGCGAATACGTGGCAAGCAGCCAAGTCACCTCCGGTGCCGTCGCACCGAACCTGACCGCGTAGAAGGGCAGCAGCGGGATGACGAGGCCAAACCCGACCAGATCGATAAAGACGATGAAGAAGACCGTGGCCATTGGGTGGGTGATATCCTGACAGCGGACCGAGGAACAAGGGCGGGATCGTCGCAGCCCGCGTTTCGCGCGTCGGCCTCTCGCCCGGCCGCTTAGCTCCGCCGCTCCGCCCGCTTCTTTGTTAAATCCGCCGGATATGGGATTAAAAAACGCCTCGCTTCGCAGGCGAATTTCGCTTGGCCCACACAGCATATTAACCGCGCCTTAACCGGCTGGCGGTTTAGTTGCGCGTGCAATCAAACAGGAGCCTTCCGGCGGCTATGGCCCAATTTGTGACCAGGGTTGGTTTGGCTTTTCGCTGCTGGCGCGGCACGGATGCCGCAGCGGCCGCGATGCCGCCGGCCGCCGCCGCGAGGTCGATGCTGCGATTGCGACGCTCCAGTCGGTCGGCACCGAACTGGGCTGCATGTTCAACGCCCGTCGCGTCCGACTTGTAAACACCAGCGGCGCCCCGGCCAACGAGGAGAAGTTTCAGATGCGGGTTCTCGACAATGGCATCAACCCCGGCGTAGTGCTCCAGCGATTGCTGCGCGACGAAAGTGGCGCGACCGCGATTGAGTACGGCCTCATCGCGGCGCTGATCGCAGTCGCCGCGATCGCCGCGTTCCGCCTGGTCGGCACCAACCTCAGCTCGATTTTCAACACCGTCGCCAACGATCTGTGACGATCGCCGGCACGAGTTCAGTACAGGAGGCCTTGTAATGCGCCTGTTTCAGCAAATCGTCGGACGCGATGCGATCCTCGGGCGCCTGCTGCATGACGAGGCAGGCGCGACCGCCATCGAGTACGGCCTCATCGCGGCGCTGATCGCGGTCGCCGCGATCGCCGCGTTCCGCCTGGTCGGCACCAATCTCAGCGCGGTCTTCAACACCGTCGCGACCGATCTGTAAGATAGGCGCCGCCGCCGGTTCTGCCCTGCCGTCGCCGATCGACGGACGGCGCGGGGCCGGCGGCGGCGTTTTATGCGCGGCTCGCGGCTACAGGTATTTGGCCGGGCGGATCATCGCGCGCCACATATGCGCGACCGGGCTGTTGTCGAACCCCAGCCCTTCCTTCGGCTGCCGGAAGTTGCGGCCGACGATGTCGGTAAACTCCTCCAGCTCGACGTGCACGTCGGGGTCGAACGAATAGATGTCGTGCACGGTGATCATCCGGCCCGACATATACCATTTGTGATCGCGCATCCGCTTGTAGTCTTCCTCGACGTAGGGGTCGGGCCGGTAATCCTCGCCGAATGCCTTGACGTAGGATAGCGGATACTCGTATCCGACCGATTCGTCGGGATAGAAGCGCAGCACCTGATGAGCGCGGATCGCCCAGGTGATCTCCTCATCGACATAGGGCTCGACCAGTTGCGCACCCCAATAGCCGTGGTCGCCGCGGATAAAGCCGATTGTCGAGATGTCGTGCAACAGGCAGGCAAGCACCAGCTTCTCACCGAGACCGCCCCGGACCGCGTGCCGTGCGCTCTGCAACAGATGCATGCACGGCCCGAAGCGATACTTGAAAAAGTCGAGCAGCGTCGGCCTTTCGGGCATTTCCGGCAAGCGCGGGTCGTCACCCATCAAAACTCGGGCCCGCGGATTGGCCGCCATCAGTTGGGCGGCGTTGGGGGGCGGGGAAAGATCGCCGTCGGCCAGGCTGTAAAGCCGCGACTTGATGACGATGTAATCGAGTTCGTCGCTCATCCGTGTTTCGAGCGCGTCGGCCCGCTCGCTCAGCGTCATCGCATCGTTCATCGACCTCTCCACCTTCCTGCGGCTGTCGGGCAGCGTAACAGAGGGGCAAGCGGCCGCAAGTTCTTTCGGCTCGCGATGCGCCGTCAGCCCGGCGGTTTCATCGCTACGTCAAGCATGACGTTGGGCAAGAGCTCGCGCAGAATGCCGCGCAGCGTTGCTTCGTCCGACGCCGTCGCCGCCGCGAGCAAGCGGCGCGAGCCGCGGCGCAGGATGCGCGCGGTCGCGCGGCCCTCGGGTCCCGGGCGGATCGTCGCGAACACGTCCGCCGGCTCGATGCGCCGCAGCGCGCGCTTCAACGCCTGCAGCCCCTCGGTGGTTTCCGCATCAAACGCCGGCGCCTCGGCGTCGGGCTCGGCCTCCTCGTCGACGGTGGCCTCCACGGCCTCGACCGGCCGGTGCCGCGCCAGCGACTGGTAAATCGCGCGCCCGGCCTCGGTGTCGATGCGCGATTGCAGCTCCCAGCTTTCGCCGCGCGTCGACAGTTCGGTGATCAGCGCGAACAGATCGTCGCAATCCTCTTCGTGCGTGCAGGTCAGAAACGCCAGCCGCCCCTCGTGCTCGATGACGCGGTCGTCGTCCTCGGCAAAGCCGAGCTCGTTGAGCGCATTGTCGAGAGCGCGGCGTGAGGCGACGAGAAGCACCGTCACGTGCAGCCGGCCGGTCGCCTCCGGGGCGTCTTTTTCAGCCATCGCCTCTCCTCGACGGAGCCGCTCGCCCAGCCGGCGCGGGGGCCGCACGGAGCGCAAGCGAAACCGAATACAAGCTGCGGGGCTTGCGGCGCAACCCCATTGTCCCGCCATGCCGCGCAGCCGGCGGTCAGCCGAGCCGGCTCTGCCCGAACCGACTGACCAGCACGTCGCGATGGATGCCGACATTCATCAGCAGGCCGAACCCCAACATGACCGTCACCATCGCCGTGCCGCCATAGGAAACCAGCGGCAACGGCACCCCGACAACCGGGATCAGCCCCATAACCATCGCCATATTGATGAACGCGTAGAGAAAGAAGTTGACGGCGATGCCGAGGCCGAGCAGGCGGCCAAACTGGCTGCGGCTCCTGAGCGCGATCGCGACGGCGTAGCCGATGACCAGAATGTACAGCGACAGCAAGGCCAACCCGCCGACCAGGCCCAGTTCCTCGGCAATCATCGTGAAAATGAAATCGGTCTGCTTTTCCGGCAGAAAGCTCAGATGGCTTTGTGTGCCGTGCAGAAAACCCTTGCCGAACAGGCCGCCGGAGCCGAACGCGATCTTCGATTGCAGAATATGATAGCCGGCGCCGAGCGGATCGCGTTCGGGGTTGAGGAACGTGTAAAGCCGCGTCCGCTGATAGCCGCGCAGCAGCGACCAGGCGAACGGTGCCGCCGCCGCGGCCGCGAGCCCGCCGGCTCCGAACAGCCAAAGCCGGACGCCGGCGAGATAGAACATGATGGCGCCGGCGGTGAGCAGCATCATCGCGGTGCCGAGATCGGGCTGCTTCAGCACCAACGCGGTCGGAACGGCAATCAGCGCCGCCGGCACCAGCAGGTAGCGCAGCCGCGGCGCCCCGTCGTCGGGGACGCGGTGGAAATAATGCGCGAGCGCCAGCACCAGCGCGAGCTTCATGACTTCCGACGGCTGCAGCTGGAAACCGGCGAAATCGATCCAGCGCTGGGCGCCGAGCCCGGTCCGGCCGTGCAGATCGACGACGACGACCAGCGCCAGTGCGCCGGCGTAGATCCAATAGGCGCTGCGGAACCAATAGCGTATGTCGATCAACGCCGCCGCGATCATCGGGATCAAGGCGATCGCAAAATGGCTGAACTGGCGCGACGCCCACGGTTCGGCATGGCCGTTCGCCGCCGAATAGAGCATCGCAAAACCGATACCCGAGATCAGTGCGATCAGCAGCACCAATCCCCATTGCAGGCTGCGGATTTTGTTGGCCAGCGTCAGCTCGCGCCGGCCGATGTCGGACGACAGGCTCGCCACGTCAGCCGGCGCGGGCGATCAGCGACGGCGGCAGCGCGCTGGCGGCCGGAGCCGTCGGCGTCGCCGATGCGGGAAGCGGCACCCGCCGGGCCGGATCGCGCTTTTGCGCTTCAAGCAGCACGTCGGCGACGATCGGCGCGGCCACCGCGCCGCCCTCGCCGCCCTGCGTCCCGCCGTGCTCGACGACCGCCGCGGCGACATAGCGCGGCGCATCGGCCGGCGCGAAGCCGACGAACAGCGCGTGATCGCGGTCCTTCCACGGCACCTTGGCACCGGTCAGGAGGCCGTGCTCGCGTTCGTAGGCGGTGATCCGGTGAACCTGCGAGGTGCCGGTCTTGCCGCCCATCGCGAAGGCGGGATCCTTGATGCGGGCGTGGTAGGCGGTGCCGTGCGGCTCGTTGACGACGGCGATCATCGCCGAGATCACCAGCGCGATGTTTTCGGGGCTGACGTCGAGCGCGGCAAAAGCGGGCGGAGCCCGATCGCCGCCCGGCGGCATGCGGCCCTGCGGGCGCACGACATGCGGCACGATCGCCCGCCCGGTGACGAGCCGCGCCGCCATCGTCGCCAGCTGCAGCGGCGTCACCAGTACAAAACCCTGGCCGATGCCGGTGATCAGCGTCTCGCCCTGCTGCCACGGAACGCCGAACCTCGCGCGCTTCCATTCGCGCGTCGGGATCAGCCCGCCGCGCTCGCCCGGAATGTCGAGGCCGAGCGGCGCGCCATAGCCGAAGCGATGCGCCATCGCCGCGATGTTATCGACGCCGGTGCGGCGCGCCGTCTCGTAAAAGAAGACGTCGCACGATTCCTTGATCGCATCGTGCAGGCGCAGCGTGCCGTGACCGCCGTGCTTCCAGCAATGGAAGATCGCATTGCCGAGGCGCAGATAGCCGGGGCAGAAGATTTCGGTCTGGGGCGTGATGGCGCCGACCGCCAGCGCCGCCAATGCGACCGTCGGCTTGAACGTCGAGCCGGGCGGGTACATGCCGGCGATCGCCTTGTCGATCAGCGGCTTGCGCGGGTCGTCTTCGAGTTCCTGCCAAGCCGCCTCGGTGATCCCTTGCGAGAACAGCATCGGGTCGTAGCTCGGACTCGAGGCCAGCGCGAGGACATCGCCGGTCGGCGCGTCGAGCAGCACACACGAGACGCTGGGCTCGGCGGCGCAGCGCGCCATCGCGAAGCGCTGCATCGCCATGTCGA
>DATJUL010000156.1:0-3408 GCA_035502295.1 Allostellaceae bacterium
TGCACCTGGTTGGACACGATCGGGATGCCGGCATCGGCGATCAGCGCGAGATGCTCGGTATCGAAATTGGTCAGCGCGAGATGGCGGATTTTGCCGGCGTCGCGGAGATCGGCGAGGTGCTTCAGCGCGTCGAGATAGCGCCGGTCGGCATAATCCCACCAATGGAACTGCAACAGGTCGAGGCGGTCGGTGCCCATCCGCCGGCGCGACACATCGACCGCCGCTTCGACAACCGGGCGCGTCATCGGCCCCGGCGACGGCACCCATTTGGTGAAGGCCTGAACCTCGCCGAGCCGTTCCTCGCCGCGCTCGGCGGCAAGGCGACGGCGGAACTGTCCGATGAAATCCTCGGCCGGGCCGTAATGGTCGGCGAGGTCCCAGCTCGTGAAGCCGGCATCGTGACAGGCGACCATCGCCGGGATCGCGCGCGCCGGGTCGATCGCCCCATGCGCCCCCGACACCTGCCACATCCCGTTGAGGATGCGGCAGATCGAGAGATCGCCGGCGAAGGGCAGCCGGTTCGCCGCCGGCAGGCTCATCTGGTCGCCGCGACGATCGCCTCGCGCAGGATCTGCGGGATGCGGTCGAGGATTTCGACCGGCGTCGACAGCGGCGGCGACAGGCAGATCGTGTCACCCATCGCCGGGTCGGCGCTGCCGGCGCGGGCGCGGGCGAGAAGGCCGCGCGCGATGATCTCGCGCGTCACCTTGGCCGCCAGCCCGAGCGCCGGCGCCTTGGTCGCCTTGTCGGCGACGAGTTCGACCGCGCCCATCATGCCGATCCCGCGCACGTCGCCGACCTGCGGCAGGTCGCGCAGCGCCTCCAGGCCGGCGAGGAGGCGCCTGCCCATGACCGCGGAGCGCTCGACGAGGCCCTCCTCCTCGATGATCTCGACATTGCGCAACCCGACCGCGCAGCACACCGGGTGGCCGCTGTAGGTCGCGGCGTGCATATAGCGCTGGTCGAGCGGCGCCGACAGGATCGCCTCGTGCACCTGCCTCGACAGGATCAGCCCGCCGAGCGGCAGATAGCCGCTGGTGACACCCTTCGCGAACGACACGATGTCCGGCTCGACGCCCCAATGCCCCAGCGCAAACCAGCGGCCGGTGCGGCCGAAGCCGGTGATGACCTCGTCGGCCAAGAAGAGGACGCCGTAGCGGTCGCAAATCTCGCGCAGCTTCGGGAAATAGCTGTCGGGCGGCACGATGACGCCGCCGGCGCCCATGACCGGCTCGCAGATGACCGCTGCGACCGTGTCCGGCCCTTCCTCCTGGATCGCCTTCTCGACCGCCTCGGCGGCGCCGATGCCGCATTCGGTGTTGCCCTGCCAGCGATAAGCGTAGGGCGGCGCGACCTGGATGAACCCCGGCACCAAGGGCCCGAACATCTTGTGATAGGCGGCCATGCCGGTCGCGCTCATCGCCGCCATCGTGACGCCGTGATAGGCATGCCAGCGCGAGATGATCTTGGTTTTGTGCGGCTTGCCGTTGACCTTCCAGTAATAGCGCGCGGTCTTGAACGCGCTCTCGTTGGTTTCGGCACCGGAGGTCGTGTAATAGACCGCCGAACTGCTGGGATAAGCATGCTTGACGATCTTTTCGCCGAGGCGGATCGCCGGCTCGTTGGTCGCACCGACATAGGCCGAGGCATAGGCGATCTGCCGCATCTGAGCCGCCGCCGCGTCGGCCAGTTCGCCGCGTCCGTGCCCGACGTTGACGTTCCACAACCCCGCCAGCCCGTCGATCAATTGCCGCCCGTCGGCCAGATGCAGCATCGACCCCACGCCCTTCGTGACGAGCAGCGGCGCGGTGTGGTCATCGGGATGGTGCAGGGGATGCACCAGATAGCGCCGGTCGGTTTCCAGCAGTTGTTCGGCCGTGGCGTCCATCGTCTCTCTCCTGACGCGAAACCCGTGCCGCTACCCTAATCGCCCCGGCCGCCGCTGCCAACGCCGCCGCGCCGGCAATCGTCTCAGGCGCCGGCCGAGAGGGCGACATAGGGACGAAACATGCCCTTGTCCGTGCCGCAATCGGGGCAGCGCCAATCGGCGGATATGTCGGCGAACGGGGTGCCGGCCGCGACATCGGCCTGCGGCGCGCCGATCGCCTCGTCATAGATGTAATAGCAACCGCGGCAAATGAAGCGGTGCGGCCCGGCGAATGGCGGCGGCGCGGGGGGCGGCACGCCGGTCGCCACATGATCCGGCACGGTGACGGCGTCGCCGCCGACGACCTTGCCGCCTGCCCGCACGACCAAGTAGACGCCCAAATCCTTGTGGCCGAAGGCCGCGCGCAGCGCGCCGGGCAGATCGAGGTCGCGCTCGCCGGTCGCGGGATTGACGTTGGTCGCGCTGCAGCGTCCGTTGCGGCGATCGACCCGAAAGGTCGCATCACCGATGCCGATATCGCTGCCGATCCAGTCGAATTCCTCCCATGCCCGGCCGCCGTCGATATAGAAATTGGCACGAAACCTTAAAGGATCGATCGCATAGCCCCAGCGCTCTTCCAGGCTGCGCACGGTCGCCAGATTGATCAGCGACAGGACATTGTCGGGCTTGTCCATGAAATGGCCGTCGCGCGCCCGCACCAGGCGGGGCGCCGCGCGCAGGTTCGGCACCAGATTATGAAAGAACGCTTCGAGTTCCGGCGCTGCCGCGGGATCGCCAAGATCGACCGCGAGCACCTGCCGGTTGCCTTGCGTTACCGTGAAGGCGAGCGTGTCGACATCGAGATGAGTTCGCACCCGGGCGAGCGCCTCATCGAGCATCAGCATCACAAACAGGCCCTTCTTGCCCCAGCGCGGCGCGTCAGGGTCGATCGGGCTGCCCGGCCGGGCAAAGGCGAAGATGCGGTCGTGCGGGAACGGCTCGCCCGCCGCCAGCTCGACCCCCGGAACGGATTGCGGACTGAGGCCCTTGATCGGATAGCGATAGAGTCCTCGTAGCACGCGCATCGAGCCGCGGCCCTCCTTTGCCAAATACCGCCTTGAGGATGCCAGAGGCAGAGCTTTGGTCCGTAGAGCCGGATGATGACGAAATCGGGGGGCCGGCCGCGCCGATGGCAGCGGTCGCGGGGGCGGTGGCGCCAACAATTCCTCGACGAATTCGTGGCGTCGATCGAGGGCGTCGTCGACGGCATCGGACAGGCGTGCCACACCCTGCTCGATCTGGCGCAGGGTCAGCGCGGCATAGCCGAGCACCAGGCCCCGCCGGGTCAGCCGCGTCGGCGGGGTTTCCGAGGCTCCGGCCGCCGCGAGGGTATAGACGCCGACCCGCGACCGGCGGGCCAGCACCTCGAGGGTCGCGGCGTCGGGAACGCCCGATGGCAGATGCCACAGCAGATGCTGCCCGGCGGCCTCGCCGCTGACCGTGACGTCGCCGAAATGGCGGCGCAGCGAGGCGAGCAGACC
>DATJUL010000157.1:0-6859 GCA_035502295.1 Allostellaceae bacterium
TTTCATCGGCAATTCGTAGATCGGCCAGGTGCCGATCTTGCTGCCGGTCACTTCGGTCAGCCAGTTGAGGTGACGCAGCTGCGGGTCGTAATCGACGCGGTCCTCGGCGTTCTGGCACACCCCGGCCGGCACGCCGGCGCGCTGCAAGCGCAGCATCAATTCGTAACGGTGCTGCGTCCGGGTCCATTCTTCGACCGCGGCGTCGAGCGCGTCCTGGTGCTGGAGGCGCGCGTCCAATGTCGCAAAGCGCTTGTCGTCGAGCCAGCCTTCGTGTTCCGCTAATCGCGCCAGCGCCTGCCATTCGGTGTCGGTGAAGCAGGCGATCGCGATCCACCGGTCCGTGCCTTGGCAGCGATAAGCGCCGTGCGGCGCCGCCTTCTTATAGGGCGAGCGGTTGCCATAGCGGCGCCACTCGCGGCCGTTGGCCGACCAGTCGAGGATCGTGGTCCCGGTCAGGAAGATGCCGCTTTCGCATTGCGAGGCGTCGATCCACTGCCCCTCGCCGGTGCGCTCGCGGTGATAGAGCGCGCCCAGCAGCGCCAGCGCATAGCCGTAGGCGCCCATCCAGTCGAGATAGGAGTAACCCCAGCCGACCGGCATCGCCGGCTCCGGCAGGCCCGACATCTCGCCCTGGCCGGCAAAGGCGGCCGCCACCGGCCCGACCGTGCGCATGCGGCCGTAAGTGCCGTGCGCCCCCATGCCCGATTGCTGGATGTAGATGACGTCCGGCCGAATGCTCTTCAGCACATCGTAGCCGAGCCCCAAGCGCGGCAGCACGCCGGGCGAAAACCCCTCGGCGACGACATCGCAGACGCGCACGAGGTCTTTCGCGATCTGCAATCCTTTCGGGTGGCGGATGTTCAATGAAATGCCGCGCTTGCCGGCGTTCTTGTTGTTGAACTGGCCGCCCATGTCGGGGTCGCGCACGCCGGGCAACGGGCCGGTCGCGGCCTCGCGCGCGGCGCGGCCGCCCTCGGGCGCCATCGCGGCCAATCGTGTATCGGGGTTGTCCTTCCACTCGACCTTGAGGCTCTCGGCACCCATCGCGGCGAGAAACCGCGTACCGCCGGCCGAGGCGAGAAACCACGCGAAATCGAGGATGCGCACACCCTGCAACGGAAACGGCTTGTCGTGCCGCGCCGATAAACGCGGGGTTTCGACCCGGCGCGGCGCGGCCGGCACGCGCGGATGCCGCGCCGCTTCGCCGAGCACCGCTTCCGTATCCTCGCCGAGCAGCGGCGCGCGCCGGCCGACCTGCCAACTTGTCCGGTTGCTGAGCCATTTCGAGGTCGGATAGCGGAAGGCGCGGTCGTGCTCGGGATGCGCGACATCGGCGAACGTGTGGCGCGCCAGCCAGTGCGGGTCCTGCGCGTTTTCGTGCGGCTTCCTGAGCGGCGCCCACAGGAGGCCGGCATCCTGCGCCTCGCGCCACGGCATGTCGGCATAGGTCCAGGCGCGCACAAAACGCTGCACGATGTCGAGCATATGGGCGCGCGTCGCGTCGCTGCCGGCGGTGCCGGGGACCTGGCGCCCGCGCAGGTCGGCATCGGGCGGCGGCGGTTCGAGATCGGCCTCGGCGCCGTAGCGCGACAGCAGCGGCACGAGGTTTTTCAGGTCGCGCGCGCCCATGCCGTGCGCCATGACCCAGCGGCCGTCCTTGGTGTGGCTGATCGCCGGCGAGTGGTTGGGGAATTCGGCGGCATGGCGATTGGTCAGCCGCCACAGCGCCACCCGCCGCATGACCCAATACATGATGTCCTGCTCGGGATTTTTCGCGACCGCCTCGTGGATCGCAACCGACAAATCCTGTCCCTCGCCCGAGCGCTCGCGGTGGATCAGGGCGGCGATGATGCCGGTCGCCAGTTGCTCGCCGGCGATATGGTAGGCGTGCCAGACCTGCGGCGCGATCGGCGGCGTGTCGTAGGCGAAGTTCGGGTCGGGGTCGTAGCCGCAATTCATCATGACGCCGCCGAGCGCCAGATGAACGAGGTCCGAGCCGCGGAACGCGGCCCACGGGCCGTCGTCGCCGAACGGAGTCATGCGCGCCGTGATGAGGTACGGAAAGCGCGCGTTGAGCGCGGCCCGATCGAGGCCGAGGGCAGCGTTCAGCGCGCCGCAGCCGGCATCGAGCAAGACGTCGGCGCCGGCGAGGAGGCGCAGCAATTGTTCGCACGCCGCGCTCTGGCGCAGGTCGAGCACGAGCGATTTCTTGTTGCGGTTATAGTTCCAGAAATGGAGCGAGCGCTCGGGGCCCGGCTTGTCGTCGAGAAACGGCCCGATATGCCGCGTCGCATTGCCCTCGGGCGGCTCGATCTTGATGACCTCGGCACCGAGGCCGGCCAGCAGGAGGCCGGTATATTCGGCGCGCTCATCGGCCGCCTCGATGACGCGCAGGCCCGCCAGCATGCCCGGCCCGGCATTGCCCGCCATCTCGCCCGGTCCGCGCGCCCCGTCCACCCGCGTCCTCCCGCTGCTCGCTCACCGGATTGGAGAGGCAGCGGGCGGGCTTGTCAACGTGTCGCGCGTCAGTAGCCGCGCTGCCAGTCGATGACGTTGTGCAATGGGCGGCCGTCGAGGAAGGCGCGCAGGTTGTCGCAGAACAGGCGGATCGCGCCGTGCCGGTTCTCGTCGGTGTGGCCGGAGACGTGCGGCGTCAGCAGTACGCGCTTGTCGTGCCACAGCCGCGCCGGCGGCCCGCGCTCGAATTCGCCGTCGTAGACATCGAGCACGACGCCGCGCAGCCGGTCGTCGTCGAGCGCCTCCACCAGTGCGTCCTCATCGACGATTTCGCCGCGCGCGACATTGACCAGCACGGCGCCGGGTTTCATGCGCTGGAAGCGCTCGCGGTTGAACAGATGATGCGTCTCCGGTGTCCACGGGCAGCAGATCGCGACGAAGTCGGCTGCGGGCAGCAGCCGGTCGAGGTCGCCGGCGGCGGCGATCTCGCGAAAGCCTTCGGGCGGCGGCGCCGCTGGAGCCGGCGGCGAGCGGCGGGTGCCGACGACGACGAGGCCGAGCGCCGCCAAGAGCCGGCCGACTTCCAGCCCGATGCCGCCGGCGCCGACGACGAGCGCGGTCTTGCCCTCCAGCAGCAAGGGCCGGTAGGCGCGATGGTCGAACGCGCCCGTCTCGCGCCCGGCGATCGCGCGCGGCAGGTCCTTGGCGAAATAGAGCATGCCGGCTATCGCGTATTCGCCCATCGCCAGCGTGCTGCCGACGCCGCGCGAGGTCGTCACGATGACATCGCTCTCCCACAGATCGCCGCGCAACAGATTGCTGGCGCCGGCCGGGCGCTGATGAAACCATTTGAGGCGCGGCGAGCGCGCCCGCAGATCGAGCGGAAACGGAAAGCTGCCGAGGATCACGTCGGCCTCGGCCAGCAACCTGTCGCGCTCCTCGCGCGTGCCGATGCCGGGGCTGTCCGGCGGCAGGTAGCGGCCGCTCGTATAGGCCGGCCAGGTATCGCGGATTTCGCCGTCGAACCAGCGGCCGGCGTCGATGACGCGGACGCGCGGATCGACCGCTTCGATCTGCGCCCGCTCCGCCGCGCTGACCCGCTGAATGCACAGCACATTGACCGGTCCGGCCGCAGCCTCGCTGCTCAATGGCCGATCCCCCACACAATCGCGTTGCGCAGCAATTGCGCGAACGCCGGCGTCTCCCACGGCGCGCGGAATGTGTCGGGCGTCGTGTCGGCCGGATCGATGAAGGCGCGGGCGGCGCGGATCGCCGGGTTGTGACAATGGCCGAACGCGAAATAGGCGACGCCGCCCGTGCCGATATCGCGGCTGTACCCGAGGACGCGCGTCCGGCCGTCCGGCAGCAGCGAGGTGTCGGCCGGATAGAGCGTGCCGATGGCGGGCGACACCGCATCCGGGCCGTACGCCGCGGTGAGCAGGATGCGGGTCGCGCCGGGGTCCTGGAGCTCGATGAAATACGGCTCGTCCTCGATGACAAACGAGCCGCCGAGGCCCTGGGTCAGCGGCGACGAAGGGTCGCGCACCTCGACGCGGAATTCGCGGATCGGCGGATGGGTCAGAAAAAAGCTGCCGAGCAGCGCGTGGTGCGCCGCTTTGACGGTGCGGCGCTGCCGCGTTCCCTCCACGCGCTCGGCGCGGCCGCCGCTGGTGCCGTGCAATGCCAGCCAATGCCCGCCCGCTTCGAGCCATCGCCTGAGCACCCGGCATTGCGTCGCATCGGGATAGGGGCCGGCGACATAGGTGATCAGCAATCGGCTGACCGGCAGCCATTTTTCGAGATCGGCGAAATCGCTCGCGACCGACGCCGGGACCGCGCGCTCGGCGAGCAGCGCGAGCAGCTTGAGGCGGGCATAATCATGGTCGTGGCCGGCCAGGGAACCGGGCGGAAAACCGCCGGCGATGAGGTGCGCGCGGTCGGGCTGGCTGGCTGGCATCGAAACCTCGCTCGCTGGAGAGCCGAGAAAGATGCCGCCAGTCTGTCACCATCCGGCGATTGCTGCCATGCCCTGCGACACCCTCGTCGCCCGGCCGTGGTTATCCGACGCGCGTGCGCATGCCGTCGCGCTGCAGCAGCTCAAAGACGCAACCGAGCAGATCGCGGCGATGCGTCGGCGCCGCAATGAAATCCTCGCGCTCGGGGTCGAGCCAGCGCGGCCGCGCCGCGGCTTCGCCGACAAACAGTGCCTTGAGCCAAGGCTGCCGCAGGCGGATCTGGCGCAACGTCGCCGCGCCGTCGAGCGTCCCCGGCAACTCCAGCGCGGTGACCGCCAGCGCAAACCGCTGCTGGGCGGCGACCCGAATCGCGGAAAGTCCCTCCGCCACCGCGGTGACCGCAAGGCCCTCCTCGGCCAAGAGGCGTTGCGTCTGCTGCCGTCGTGGCGCCGCGCTCTCGATGACGAGAATATGGTTGCTTTCCGGGTACGTCATTGTCGCCAGCTCATTTGGATCACCGCCCAGATGCTAGCAGATAATTTCTATCCGCTTGGTTAACGCCCATAATTCTTCATCGAATATTTAGGAGAAATATTTCGCAAATTCATGGGGTCAATCGAACGGATCTTAGGTTTGATTTTGATGGAATGCGCGGCAAATGCGATAGACTTGGTACGCCGGCAGCGCGAGCAGGATGCAGCCGGAAGCGTCCGGCGCGGCGCTGGGAAATAATGGATATTACGTATCGGAGCGGCGCCGCCTACATTGCGAGGATGAGCGTCACCGTCCGCTTCGCCCCGTCGCCGACCGGCTTTCTGCATATCGGCGGCGCCCGCACCGCGCTGTTCAACTGGCTGTTCGCGCGCCACCATCGGCGTCACGGCGACGGCGGCACGTTCCGGCTGCGCATCGAAGACACCGACCGCCGGCGCTCGACGCCCGAGGCGGTCGCCGCGATCATCGACGGGCTCTCGTGGCTTGGCCTCGACTGGGATGGCGAGGTCGTCTACCAGTTCGAGCGCGCCGCGCGCCATGCCGAGGTCGCGCGGCAGCTGCTCGCGGCCGGCCGCGCCTATCATTGCTGGTGCACGCCGGCCGAACTCGAAGCGATGCGCGAGCGCGCACGCGCCGAGAAGCGCTCGGTGCGCATCGACAGCCCGTGGCGCGACCGCGATCCCAAAGAGGCGCCGGCCGATGTCGCGCCGGTCATCCGCCTCAAGGCGCCGCGGGACGGCGCGACGACGATCGATGACCTGGTGCAGGGCGCGGTCACGGTCGCCAATGCCGAACTCGACGACCTCATCCTGCTGCGGGCCGACGCCACGCCGACCTACAATCTGTCGGTCGTCGTCGATGACCATGACATGGCCATCACCCATGTCATCCGCGGCGACGACCATCTGCGCAACGCCTTTCGCCAGAGGCAGATTTATGATGCGCTCGGCTGGCCGGTGCCGCGCTTCGGCCATGTGCCGCTGATCCACGGCGCCGACGGCGCCAAGCTGTCGAAGCGGCACGGCGCGATCGGCGTCGAGCAATACCGCGACCTGGGCTATCTGCCGGAAGCATTGCGCAATTACCTCTTGCGCCTCGGCTGGAGCCACGGCGACGACGAAATCATCTCGACCGAGGATGCGATCTGCTGGTTCGACATCGCCGATGTCGGACGCGCCGCCGCGCGATTCGATCAAGCCAAGCTTGATGACATCAACGGTCATTACATCCGCGCCGCGGACGACGCGCGCCTCGCCGGCCTCGTCACCGAGCGGCTGGAAACGGAATTCGGCCACGCGCTGTCCGCAACGGACCGCGACCGCCTGCTGCGCGCCATGCCAGGGCTGAAACCGCGCGCCAAGACCATCGTCGAACTCGCCGAGCGCGCCCGTTTTTACGTCGCGCAGCGGCCGATCGTGCCGGCGCTCGACGCCGCCAAGACGCTGACCGCCGACGCGCGGGCGCTGCTGGCGGCGCTGCGTCCGGCGCTCGCGGACGCCAACTGGCTGGCGCCCGCTCTCGAACAGCAGGTGCGCGATTTCGCAGCACGGCACAACCTGAAATTGGGCGCCGTCGCGCAGCCGCTGCGCGTGGCGCTGACCGGCTCGCTCGCTTCGCCCGGCCTCTTCGAGGTCATGGACGTGCTGGGGCGCGACGAAAGTCTGGCGCGGATCGACGATGCAATTTCCAGCCACTAAAGCCAGGGCAGCGTCTTTGGAATGGAACGCAAAGGGTCATGCCGGCGTGAGCCGGCATCCACGGCAGAGGTGGGTCCCGTCCTTCGCCAGGACGACCGGGGGTGGCGGGTTGATCGAATCAGCCTCTCGCAAATGCGATATTGCATTGCAATATCCGAACGGCGTTTGATAATCGGTGTGCCGCGGCATATTGTCCGCAGCAATGGGCCAATCGCCTGAGGGCGTCAGCAGCGAGGTGCATCATGGACGGCAACA
>DATJUL010000158.1:0-8610 GCA_035502295.1 Allostellaceae bacterium
AACGACGCCATCCGCTAGCGGGCATCGCGGCCGATCACGAGCCGCCCCAGACGGCCGAGCGCCTCGCGCAGCGCCGGGTCTGCGATATCGGCGAGGCGTGCATCGAGCGCCGCCGCCGCGGCTGCGCTGAGCGAATCCTTCCGCGGAACCGGCGACGTCGCGGCGCCGAGCGGCAGCGGCCCCTGCACGAGAGCGATCCGTTCGACGACGCGGCGCCCGAAAAACAGATCGATCCGTTCGATGAGCAGAGGCGTGCGGTGCTGCAAATCGAGCGCCGCCCCCGGCGAGGCGACGCGCAGCCGCAGGACGCCGGCGCGGCTGAGCGCCTCCGGCCAGGTTTCGGCGGCGGTCGCCTCGCCGGCGATGGCGTCCCAATCCGCCTTGAGCCGGCCGAGCAGGCCGCCGCCGCTTCGCGCCACGATCGGGCCGGCGACCCGCGCGGCGGTGCCGCCGACGGCGCGCAGGCCGGGACGGCGCTCGCGCTCGGGCGCAGCGGCGGCTAGTCTTTCGGCGTCGCGATCCGCGTCCGTTCGAGGCATGCCGCCGATTATACGCCGAACCGCGTCGCCGCGCCCGCCGGATGCCGCGGCGCTCTTGTCCTGGTACGACCGCCATCGCCGCGACCTGCCGTGGCGCGCGGCGCCGGGCCGGCGCCCCGACCCCTACCGCGTCTGGCTCAGCGAGATCATGCTGCAGCAGACGACCGTGCCGACGGTCGCGCCTTATTTTACGCGGTTCGTCGCGCGCTGGCCGACGATCGGCGCGCTCGCCGCCGCCTCTCTCGACGAGGTATTGCACGCTTGGCAGGGCCTCGGTTACTACGCGCGCGCCCGCAACCTCCATGCCTGCGCCGGCGCGGTCGTCGCCCGCCACGACGGCCGGTTTCCGGACGATCCGGCGGCGTTGCGGGCGTTGCCGGGGATCGGCGACTACACCGCCGCGGCGATTGCCGCGATCGCCTTCGACCGCAGGCTGGCCGCGGTCGACGGCAATGTCGAGCGGGTCGTGGCGCGAATCTTTTCTGTCGACGCGCCGCTGCCGGAGGCCAAACCGCATCTCAGGGCGCTCGCCGCGACGCTGGTTCCGGATGCGCGCGCCGGCGATTTCGCGCAGGCGATGATGGATCTGGGCGCGACGATCTGCACCCCGCGGCGGCCGCGCTGCGTCTTGTGTCCGTGGCGCCAATCGTGCGCTGCGGCGGCCGCCGGCATCACCGAAGCGCTGCCGGTAGCGGCCGCCAAACCGGAACGGCCGCTGCGCCATGGCGCGGCGTTCTGGCTCAGGCGGGCGGATGGCGCGGTGCTGCTCCGCCGCCGGCCGGAACAGGGCCTCCTCGGCGGCATGATCGAACTGCCGTCCACGCCGTGGCGCGCGGCGCCGTGGAGCGAGGCGGAGGCCGTGGCCGCCGCGCCGGCCGTTGTCGATTGGTCGCTTCTGCCCGGCACGGTGCAGCACGGCTTCACCCATTTCCGCCTCGAACTGGTGCTGTTCGCCGGCACAACGGGCGAGACGGTCGCCGGCATCTGGGCCCGCCCGGACCGGTTCGGCGACTACGCGCTGCCGACCCTGACCCGCAAGCTGGTCAACCACGCCCAGTCGGCCCTCGCAGCGTGATGGGAGGCGTGCAAGCAGTCCGCCCCCTCACCCTGTCCCTCTCCCCGTGCACGGGGAGAGGGAACGCGCGGCGACGCAGCAGCAGAACGCCCATCGAAGGTCGTTTTTGGCGCCGCTCTTCTCCCACTCCCCGCTTGCGGGGAGAGGGCCGGGGTGAGGGGCGGCGCATTTTCAGGTCAGGTTCCAACCGAGCCAGTCGCACACCGCGCGGCCCATGACGAGGTCGCGGTCATGACCCTTGAGCCACGGCAGTTCCTCGGTGAACAGCGTCACGCATTGCCGCCACGAGACCGGCATGCGGGTGATGTCGGTGCCCCAGAAGCAGCGCTGCGGCCCGAACGCGTCGTAGAGCTGCTTCAGATATTTGTGGATGTTGGGGAACGGGTAGGGCTGGGTCGATTCGCCGGCAGCGCCGGTGGCCTTCAGCGCGACATTGGGGAAGCGGGCGAGCGCGCAGACCTGATCGATCGTTGCAAACGCGGCATCGTCGCGGCCGCCGCGGGCCCGGCCGAGATGGTCGATGATCAACTTGAGGCCGGGGTGCCGCTCGGCGATCTGCCCGACCTGCGGCAGGAAGGTCGACGCCATCAGCGCGATCGGGATGCCGGCCTTCTCGCACGCCGGCCACACCCAATCCATCGTCCCGTCGGTCATCCAGGTGGCCTGGTGCGGCTGGGTGAAGGCCCAGCGCAGCCCGAGCATGCCCGGCCGGCGCTTCCAGCCGGCGATAAGGTCGCGGCTCTCCGGCTTGTCGGGCGGGAAATTGCCGAGGATGGCGAAACGGTCGGGATATTTGGCGGCGGCCGCCTCGGCCTGGGCGCCGCTGTTCGGGTCCCAGCCGGGCGGATGGATCAGCGCGGCGTTGACCCCGGCCGCATCCATTTCCCTGAGGCAATCCTCGGCTGAATAGTTCGGCACCTGGCGGTGCGCGGCGTTGGTCGGCAGGTGGTTCGACCACAGATGGATTTGCGCATCGACGATGAGCATGGCGGCGTTCCCTCCGGGATTGGCAGAGGACGAATTTACGCGATCTTGCGACACGTCGGATAGATCCGTCAGCGTATCGGAATGTTAACCGGATTGTGGTAGCCGTCAGGTGCGAAAACCAGCCGGAAAGCTCGTTCTTCCGTGGACAACATCGCCGGGCGACTCGGACCCGTTGCCCGCCAACTGCTCGATTGTTGGGCATCGCTGCCGGCGCGGGATTTTGTGCCCGACCGCCGCAGCTTTGATCCGATGGCGATTGCCCGCATCCTGCCGGTCGTCAGCCTGTTGGAGCGGATCACAGCCGACGACTGGCGCTTTCGGCTTGTCGGCACCGAGATCGAACGGCGATGGGACCGGCGTCTCACCGGCGTGAGCTACCTGAACGCAAAGATCGTCTCGCCGCAGGTCGCCGCGATGATGCGCCGCGAATTCGGCCACATCGTTGAGTGGCCGTGCGGATCGTGGTCGCAACGCAGCGTCCGCTTCGACTCCGGCCGCGCCGCCGCGATCGAGACGCTGCGGCTGCCGCTGCGCGCCGACGACGGCGGCATCCGCCTGATCCTCAGCTGCAGCGGCGAGTTGCGCGAGCAAGGCGAACCGCTCGTCGATGCGCCGCACGAGATCATCCGGATCACGCAGCAACAGTTCGTCGATATCGGCGCCGGCCGCCCGGGCGCGAGCCTGGCCGGCGCGGCACCGTCGGGCGAGAGGAGCGCGCTGCCGCCCGCCGTCCCGGATCAGCGCGGCATGCCGGGAGCGTCGGACGGCACGTCGTAGAACGCCAGGGTCATCGACACGCTCGTATAGAACCCCATCAGACAGATCGTGTCGGTGATGCCCTCGTGGCCGAGCGCCGCGACCGCGCGGTCATAGAGCCCCTTCGATACCCAGCGCGATTCCGAGAGGCACACCGCCATCTCGTAGATGACCTGCTCGCGCGCGTCGTCAAACGAGGTCGGCAGGCCCGACAGCAGCGCCTCGACCTTGTCGGCCGGCAGCCCGGCCGCCTTGCCGGCGCGCTCGTGAGCGTTGGTCGGGTAGGCCGAATGAAATTTGCTGTTGATGATGATGACGGCGATCTCGCGCTCGCGCTCGCTCAAGGAATAGCCGGTGCGGAAATAGGCCCCGAGCGGGCCCATGACCTTCACCAGCTTGGGGTTGTGCACATAGATCTTGTTCGGGCCTGGCAGCCGGCCGCGCGCTTCCAGCAGCGAGCGGTAGCCTTCCTGCTGTTCCGGCGTCATGCGGTCGTAGGGGATTTCGGCGTAGCGTCCGAAGGTCGGGGTGTCGGGCATGTTCGGCTCTCCTCGGCTGGCGATTGACTGGTCGGCCGCAGCATAGCCGCCCGCGAGCTGCCGCGCATCATTCCGGACGGCGGTCTCGCGCGGCAAAGAAGACGATCATGTCCCAGGCGTTGCGGATGCCGACGACGAGCAGCAGCGCGAGGCCGGCCGCAATCGCCGCAAAGCTCGGCACGGCGTCAAGGAATATCGACAGCGCCGCCGCCAGGATCACGCCGTACCCGACAATCGGCATCAGGGCGTACCAGACCTGATCGCTCCACTCGACCCGCCGCCGTGCCACCCGCCAGCCGACCAGCATCGAATAGACGACGCCGGAAGCGCCGCCGGCGGCAAACACTGCAGCCAGGCTGCGCCAGTCGAGCGCCGGCACGAGCGCCGTGATCGACGCCAAGACGATCGTCGCCAAATGGATGACGGTCGGCGTCAGAAAGACGCGGATGTGCGGCGCATGCTCGCGCGTCAGAAAACCCGCTCCGATCGAGGCGACGACAAACATCGCGCCGATGAGCGTCGCCGCGGCGGTGCCGAGCAACACGTAGAAATCATGCCAGTCGCGGAACGCCGCGGCCGCCGAACCCGCCATCGCCGTCTCCCGGCCCGCTGTCGAACAGGCCGGGATTTTAACGGATATCGGCCGCGGCGCACCGCCTCACCGCCGCCGCGCCCCGAGCACCAGGTGGCGGCCAGGTGGCGGCAAGATAGCCGAGGCCGTCGATCGTCGTCATTGCACGCACTCGACGCAGCGGCCGTTCGTCGCGCTGCCGTCAGGATCCCATGGCGTGTCGCTGAGGGTCGAACTCCGGCCGCACCCACTTGCGCTTCACCTTGTCCCACACCAGGGGCGACTGCTCGCTGGTTGTGACATCGGGGCAGCGGGTCGCGCCGCGTTCGGCGAGGAAACGCTCGATGACGCTCAGCTCCTCGTCGCGCGGCGCGGCGCTGCGGATCGCCGGCGTCTGCGGCCGGCGCGGAGCGGGATCACGGCGCTCGGCCACCGGCTGCGGCATTGCCGCGCGAACGTGCGGCGCCGGGAACGGCATCGTGGCGCCGCCCGTCGGCTTCGACCGCGCCGGCGCGACAGAGGCGGCGCGCCCGCCGGCATCGCCCGCATCGGCGGCAGGCGTCGAAGCGGCCAAGCCGTGGACGACATAGCCGCGGCCCCACTGCGCTTCGATGCGCAGCGGCAACATCCGGCGCAGCTTTGTGATCAGCACCCGGATTGCGGTTGAGCGGCGCTCATAGGGCCGCGCGTCGCCATAAAGATGGCGGAACAGCGCCTCGTGCGACACCACCTCGCCGGGCACCGCGGCCAGCCGCTCGAGCGCCTTCCATTCCATCGGCGTCAGCCGCACCGGCGTCCCGTCAACGGCGACGGTGCGCTGCCCCCAATCGATCGCGAGGCCGCTGCGCGCCGCGCGGTCAGCCGGTACGAACGCCAGCCTCAGGCCGAGCGCCGCTGCCCAGGCATCGCATGCATCGAGCCGCGGCGCGCCGCTGCCGCCCTCCCAATCGCGCAGGAAACCTTCATCGATCGCGCAGCGCTCGCCGACCTCCTTCAGCGTCCATCCGAGCGTGTGGCGCCGTGCCTTCAGCTCAACAGTCAATGCGCCGTCGCAGGTAGTCATGGCTCCCTCTCGCACTCTCGATTGCTCCAGTCGGCAGGAGCCAGAGCGGCCCCTTGTCCTCGCGCCCAATATCGGCGCGACGGGCCGGAACAGCCTGTGAGGGGGTTCACACAATGAGCGAAAAATTTGGCTCGTGTTCGCAGGAACCTTGTGAATGGGCAGCCGCGCGGCCGACGCAAGAGGAGGTGCCGGCGCGCCTTGCGGTGCAATCGTCAGCCGAGCGCGGCGAGCGCCTCGCGATCGCGAATCACGATCGATCCCCGCTCGATGGTGATGATGCCGGAGCGCTTCCAGTCCTGCAGGTGCTTATTGACGCTCTCGCGCGAGCTGCCGACGATCTCGCCCAGCGCGCGCTGGGAAATCTTGAGCCCCGCCGTCCGGTCGCGCGCGCCGCGGCTGTTTTCGCCTTCCAGCCGCAGCAGCGCCTTGGCAAGCCGGGCCTCCAGTTCGAGGAACGCCAGATCCTCGACCTGCTCGTTGGTGTGCCGCAGTCGTTCGCACAGCACGATGAGAAATTCGATGCAGACTTCCGGGTGACGATCGAGCAGCGACAGCAGCGAATGCCGCGGCACGACGAGCAGTTCGCAATCCGCCGCGGCGATCGCGTCGGCCGTGCGCTCCTTGCCGTCGAGCAGCGCGATCTCGCCGAACACATCACCCTCGTGCATCGTCGACAGCACCACCTGGCGACCGTCGGCGGAGGGCGCGCTGATCGTGACCCGGCCGCGCAACACCGCCATCATGCCGCTGCCGGGGTCGCCTTTGGCGAAAATCTGGTCGCCTTCTTCATGACGGCGAACGATCGCGTGCGCGAGGATCGTCTCCAGTTCGCCGTCGCCGAGCCGCGCGAACAGGTGGCTGCGCCGCAAGGCATCCCGCCGTGATATGGTTGATCCGTACATGGAAGACCCCCGCAGTCCGCCACAACGGCGATGCCGGCCGCTGCGACGGCCGTACCGGGACCGGACGATTGAACGACGGCCATATTATGACACAAAGACGCGCAAGAAACCGCCCCGCCGTTGCGTCGGCGCGACCGCGCCGCCGCTCGCCCGCAGGCTGCCCGGCGCCGCGATGACCCCGCCGCTGGCGATCCGCGAACGGCCGTCGCCGAACCACGCCGAGCGCGGCGAACCGCCGAATCTGTGCCCGGTCGATATGCTTGTGCTGCACTATACCGGCATGCAGAGCGCGACGGCGGCGCTCGATCGGCTGTGCGATCCGGCGGCACGGGTCAGCGCGCATTATCTCGTCGAGGAGGACGGCGCGGTCTGGCAGCTGGTCGCCGAGGAGCGGCGCGCCTTTCATGCCGGGATATCGCAATGGCAGCGCGACAGCGATCTCAACCGGCTCTCGATCGGCATCGAGATCGTCAATCCCGGCCACGAGTGGGGCTATCGGCCGTTTCCCGAGGCGCAGATGGCGGCGGTCGAGGCGCTGTGCGGCGCCATCCTGCGGCGCCATCCGATCCCGCCCGATCGGGTCGTCGGGCATTCCGACATCGCGCCCGATCGCAAATCCGACCCCGGCGAACTGTTTGATTGGCCGCTTCTGGCGCGCGCCGGGATCGGGCTGTGGCCGCCGCCGCGCACGGAGGCGCCGGCGGGGCGCGGCCGCGGCGTCGGGATCGTGCAGCGCGCCGCCGCGCTCGCCGATCTGGCGCGTATCGGATACGGCGTGTCGGCGGGAACCGAAGACGTCGCGCTGGCGGCATTTCAGCGTCGCTTCCGCCCCGCGCGGTGGGACGGTCTGCTCGATCGCGAGACCGCGGAGCGGCTCAGCGATGTGCGTCAGGCGGTCGAGGCGGCGCAGGCGGCCGACGCGGTGCGCCGCCGCCGGCGCGTCAGTTGAGCCGCGACGGTGGCGGCCGGCTGCGCTGACGCTGCGCCCGCGGACGCGCGACCAGTTGCCCGGACTGATGGTGCGCGATCCGCCAGACGCCGTCCTCACGCACGAACAGATTGCCGGCGACGAGCGTGCCGCCGTCCAGCTCCTCTTCGCACAGCACCAGCGCCGCCTCGCCGTACAGCATGACCTGTTCGTCGTAGCAGGCGATGCGCGGCGCATCCGGATTGGCGAGGATGCCGTGCCAGCTTTCCATGACCTGATCGCGCCCGGCGAGCGGCGCCCAACCGGGATGGACGCAACTGACCGGCGCCCGCTGCGCCCACAGCGCCTCCATCGCTGCCACATCGCGCATCGTAAACGCCCGGTAGAATTCGAGATTGGCCGCGAGCACGGCGTCGCTGTCGGTCATTTTTTTGCCCCCGCTGGTCCGGCGGCCAGGATAGGGGTGCCGCGCCGCGCCGCCAAGCCGCGCGGCCGACGTGCGCCCGTGCGAGGGTCTTGACAAATCCGGATGGAACTGGTACAAAGCGTGTACATTCTCGTTTCAGGCCGGATTTGACCGGGATCAACGCATCGCGGCGCACCAGCGCGCCGATCTCGGCGAGGGAAGGGGCCGGCTCGCCGGTCACCGGGCGAAACCGGCTTGACCTGCGGCGCCCGGCCGTCCACTTGCTGAGGCGTGAGGCCGGCGATGGAGGAGGCGATGGTCGAGAGGCTCGTGGGGGCGGCGCGTCACACGGCGCTGCGCGGATTGGGCGGCTGGAGCGAAGTCCAGGACCGCGATGCGATCCGTAAAAGCTTTCACTTCAGCAATTTCTCCGAGGCGTGGGGATTTCTGGCGCGCATCGCGCTGGCCGCCGAAAAGATGGATCATCACCCGGAGATCTTCAACGTCTACAACCGGGTCGAGATCATCCTGTCGACCCATGACGTCGAGGGGCTGTCGCAGCGCGATGTCACGCTGGCGCAGGCGATCGACGAACTGGCGCCCGCGCGCGACCATGGGGCGCCCGTGCCGTAGCCGGTGCGCCGGAATCCGCACAAATAAAGCGCAACCTATTCCGAATAATGAGATAATAATCTATTCGCATACGCTGTTTTTCATTTCGCTTCCGCCTGGAATGCGGCAATGTTACGCGCATCGACCAGCCAAGGGTGGCTTCGCGCTTGGCTTGAGATTTGTTTGACCTGCGAGGCGGTCGCAAACCGGGAGCGGAGAACATGAGCGGCGG
>DATJUL010000159.1:0-2500 GCA_035502295.1 Allostellaceae bacterium
CCCGGTCGAGATCGGCGCGGTCGGCGTGCGGCACCGTGCCGATCGCCTCGCCGCTCGCCGGATTGACCACCGGCAACGTGCGGCCGGCGGCGGCCGGACCCCGTTGCCCATCGATGAACAGCGATACGTCGGAATACATGAGGGCTTCCTTCTGCGTTCGCGTGCGCTGCGCCGACCTATCATGCGGGTCGGCAACGCGCAATATTTTATCAGATATAACGAATACCGGTGCTGCTGGCCTTATCAAACGCATGCTGATCGGCGGCGAGCTGCGCCAGGAGAGAAGAACGTCTCCCACCTGGTGCTGTAACCGGAGCGAGCTTGATGAAATTCGGCATTCACAATCCGTCCTGGGTGTACGGCGCCGATCCGGCGGTCGCGTTCGAGGGCGTCAAGGCCAAGGCGCAATGAGCCGAGAACCATGGCTTCACCTGGTTCATCGCTGCCGGCGGTGAAGGGGTGACGGTAAGTCTCGATTGTTTGCGGCATCGCCATGGGATCCTCCTTCGCTATATTTTGATAAATATATCGAAGGCCACGGAATGAGTCGACCCCGCTGAATGCGGCATCGTTGGCCGCAGTCTGAGGAGGCCTTAAGAGGCGCCGTGTTCCGGTTTCAGGTCGAGGAGCGGCGTGCCGTCGAGGCAGTCGAGGCCGCGCACCTGCAGTCGCGTCCCCTCAACCGCGATCAATTCGACGATCGACGATGCGATCGGGTTGGGCCGCACCGGCGAGCGCAACGCAAAGGTGCCGGTCGTTTCCTTGCCGAACGGCGTTTGCAGCACAAGGTCGCGGCGCGCGTGGTGCATCCAGTAGAGTACCTGGATGCGTTTATGGGCGCCCAGGCCGGTCAGCCCCTGTCGCCACCGCTCGTCGACGACGATTTCGCAGATCGGCCCGTCCAGGCTGCCGCGTTTCGGGCATTCCCGGCGGCTATGCCAGGGGGTGCGGATCGTGCCGATGAAATAGATGCCGGCGTCGGCCTGCGGCGGCAGCGGCACCGCCGCCTCGCCGTCGCGCAATTCGCTGTCGCTCATATCGGCACGATGACAGCAAAAGTCCCGCGGCGTCCAGTGGCGGCGGCCGGGATAATTCCCGCCCGCCTTCCCCAAGGCCCGCGGTTTACAAGGCGGCCGTGATCGCGTTGATCCCGGTATGGTCGTGGACACCTCCTCGCCCATCTCGCGGCCCCGCCCCGCCGCACGCGCGGCCGCGCCAGCGAATCAGGGGGCAATAATCCGTTGATGACGAGGGTGCTGAATTGTGTGAAAAGTTGAAACGATAAAGCCGATGCGGCATGGCTGGGCAGCGCCTGCGTGAGCGACAACGGTCACATCCTGGTCGTCGATGATCAGCGGGAGACGAGGGATGTCGTCCGTGAATACCTCATCGGAGAGGGCTACCGCGTCTCGACCGCTGAGGATGGCGCCGGCATGCGTCGCATTCTCGCACAGTCGCATGCCGAGCTGGTCATATTAGACCTGATGCTGCCGGGAGAGGATGGGCTGACGCTGGCGCGCTCGCTGCGCGGCGAGCAGCCCGGGGTCGGGATCATCATTCTGACCGGGCGCAACGACACGATCGATCGCATCGTCGGCCTCGAAATGGGTGCCGACGACTACCTGCCCAAGCCGTTCCACCTGCGCGAATTGCTGGCGCGGATAAAGAGCGTGTTGCGCCGGGTGCACGCGCGCATCGGCGACCAGGCGTCTGCGGCGCGGCCGCGTGTGCACTTCGCCGGATGGTTTCTCGATCTAGCGAGCCGCGAGCTGCGGTCGCCGGCGGGGACCGAGGTTCGGCTGACCACCGGCGAGTTCGACCTGCTGGCCGCCTTTATCCGCAATGCCAATCAAGTCCTGTCGCGCGACCGGCTGCTCGATCTCACGCGCAAAGGTGAGGCCGGCCCCTTCGACCGGACGATCGACGTACTTGTCGGGCGGCTGCGCCGCAAGCTCGAGGACACCCCGAACCCGACGCTGATCAAAACCGTACGCAGCGGCGGCTACATATTCACGCCGGCCGTCGAATAGCTCCTGCGCTGTTCGCTCGGCCCGCGACGGCTACTCCTCCTGTTGAAGGCGTTGGCGAAGCGCCGCGATCACGGCCCCGGGCTGTCCCCCATTGCGCCGTATGATGCCGATGAACTCTTCGCGCTGCGCCAATCTTTGGCTGACGCCATCGACGAAGACGTCGGTAATCAGGAGACGACCGCTGCGATGGGCGATTTGCCAGTCGATCTTTACCGGCGGCCCGCGAGGACGAACGACTTCGCTGCTGACCATCGTCATGTCGCCGATTTGCCGCTCGCCGGTAACGCGGAACGGCGCGCCGGCATACTGGCTGAGCCGATCGGCATAGACGTCGGCAAGAACCTCGCGATACAGCGTCATGAATTGGCGCTGCTGAGATCGCGTAAGACTGCGTGCATAAGGCCCGAGGGCGAACCGGGCGGTATCGGCGAGATCGAAATCCTTGTTCAGGAGTTCGCGAAACAGCGCGA
>DATJUL010000160.1:0-4071 GCA_035502295.1 Allostellaceae bacterium
CGCCGCAATCCGCTCGCTCTCGATGTAGAGGATCTCCTGCAGGCTCGGAATGTTTTGATATTGCGGCAGCTTGACGAAATGGTCGTCACGCTCGGTCGACGGCGACTGGATTTCGACAATCAGCACCGGTTCGGCGGCAATCCCGCGATAGCCGCCCGCCTCGCAGGTGACCGTGATGTCGGTCTCAAAATGGTTGCGCCCGAGCGCGCCCTGCGGCGCGATCCCGGCTTGGCTGCGCACGGTGCACCCCGGCCGGTTGCGCTGTACCGCGGGGACCATTGCCGCCGCAAGGTTCGCCGCGATGATCTGGTGCGGGATGCCGGGCGGCGCCATCGCGACGATGACGCCGTCGATCAGTTGGTAGTGCCGCTGGTCGTTCGGGCAGGCGTCGAGAAATCCTTCGACGTTCAGGAGCTTGTATGCAGTCTGCGCCATAGCCGTACAATAAACCTCCAGCCGGTGCTATTCCAGGTCGGGATCGGCTTCGGCGAGGACTTTGGCGAACAGCGCGCGATCGATATTGCCGCCCGACAGCACGACCGCGACCCGCCTGCCGGCAAGCCGGGTCTTTTCCTGCAACGCGCCGGCCAGCGCCGCGGCGCCGGCGCCCTCGGCGAGGTTGTGCGTGTCGCAATACAAGACGCGCATCGCGTGCCGGATTTCGGCGTCCGACACGGTCAGGATGCGCGCGGCATACCTTTGGATCAGCGTCAGCGCCGCCGCGTCCGGCACCCGCACGGCCAGCCCGTCGGCGAGCGTGTCGGCGGAATTGGTCGGCACCGCCCGCCCGGCGGCAAACGACAGCGCGTAGGCGGGCGCACCCGCGGCGACAACGCCGACGATCTCGGCCCGCTCGCCCAGCGCCTCGCGCGCGGCGATGACGCCGCAGATGCCGCTCCCCTGACCGATCGGCACGTAGACGGCGTCGAGCCCGGTCACCGCCGCGAACAGTTCGAGACCGTAGGTGGCAACGCCGCGCACCAGCGCCGGGGCGAAGGTGCGCACCAGATGCAGCCGCTCGGCCGCGGCACGCTCGGCGGCGTATTCATAAGCCGCCTGGAAATCGTGGCCGGTCTCGACGAGCGCGCCGCCGAAGGCCGCCATCGCCCGGTTTTTCTCGATGCTGTTGCCGTGCGGCACGACGATCGTCGCGGCGAGGCCGAGGCGCAGGGCGGCATAGGCGATCGACTGGCCGTGATTGCCGCGGGTTGCGGTGATGACGCCGCGGATCGCGGGCTGGGTGCGGCGCAACTCGTCGAGATAGACGAGGCCGCCGCGCAGCTTGAACGCACCGATCGGCGTGTGGTTTTCGTGCTTGACCCACAGTTCGGCGCCGAGCCGGCGCGACAGGAGCGGCCAGCAATATTGCGCCGTCGGCGGCATCGCGACGCGCACGAGCCGGGTGGCCGCAGCGAGATCGGCGCGGGACGGGAGCGTGATCATGCCGCCATTTGCCCGACCCCGCACAGCCCGGTCAATAGCCCGCCGTGATCCCGCAAAACCGCAGGTCGCCGCAGTCCCCGATCGTTAACCATGATACCCAAGAAATTTACCACAAATGCCGTCGATTTGCCGCAATGTCTCCGCTACATTGCAGCGATCGAATGTTAACTGAATGTTATGGGGAGGGAGCTACTGTCGTGGCTCGCCTTCCATCTTCCGTTTCCGGAGAGCCGATCGGCGAATTAAATGAATGAGAGGCCGAAGATGAGTGATCATCTTGCCCTGATGCAGTTGCTTACAGAGCCGGTGCCGCGGCGCTGCTGGCTTCTCTACAAGGCGTTGGAATGCGCTCCGCTCGACCGGGCCATCGACTTGGCGCAGCGAGCCGACGCTTTCATCTCGGGGAGCCACGCCGAGTTCCGCGCGACCGCTGCGCCGGCCCGGCCGGAACCGGCTTCCCTCCCCGCGCCGCGCCGCAGCGAACGGCCGATCGAGGCGCCGGCCGCGATCGTCGCCAAGGAGGCCGCGCCCGCCGCATTGCCGGCGCGATCGGCGCTTTCGACCGAGGAGCGCGGGCGCCTGATCGATCGGCTGGCGGCGGATGGCAAGAATGCCGATCTGGCAACCGAATTCGGCCTCACGCCGAAACAGGTCCAGGGCGTCCGGATCGGCTGCGCGCGGGAGATCGCGGCGCGCCGCGCCGCGCCTGCCCGGTCGAACGCCGAGGCCCCTGCCCTACCGCCGCCGGCGTCCGGCATCCCGGCGTCCGTCGATGAAATCGTCCGCTTCCTGCGCCAGCAGGACGATGTCGTCGTGCCGCAGGGCGACGGCGAATTCCTCGTCAATGCCCGCTTCCGGCTGCCGCTCGACGAGTTGCTCAGCCGCGCCAATCGCATGCGCAAGCGTCACGGCAAGCCCGAGTTCGCATTGACCAACGGCGTCAACGGCCACACTGCGGCCCGCAGCGTCGCCGCGACAAACGGCCATCCCGTCGTCTAGCCGAGCATAGTCCGCCCATGGCGCCGACCCGGCAGGCCGGCGCCATTCTGCTTGCTCCGCCCGGCTGCGGCGATAAGGTGCGGGCCGCAATGCCCGTAATCCCGACCGCGCTCGACCGCCGCTCCGACGCGTTCCGCGCCAGCGATGCGGCGATGCGCGCGCTCGTCGCCGATCTGCGCGAGAAGACCGCGGCGATCGCCCAAGGCGGCGACGATGCCTCCCGCCGGCGCCACGAGCGCCGCGGCAAGCTGTTGCCGCGCGAGCGCATCCGCCTCTTACTCGATCCGGGGTCGCCGTTTCTCGAATTCTCCGCCTTTGCTGCGTACGGCATGTACGACGGCGCGGTGCCGGCGGCCGGCATCGTGACCGGCATCGGCCGCATCGCCGGCCGCGAATGCGTCGTCGTCGCCAACGACGCGACGGTCAAGGGCGGCACCTATTTCCCGCTGACCGTCAAGAAGCACCTGCGGGCCCAGGAAATCGCCCGCGACAACCGCCTGCCCTGCCTCTATCTCGTCGATTCCGGCGGCGCCTATCTGCCGGCGCAGGACGAGGTGTTTCCCGACCGCGAGCATTTCGGCCGCATCTTTTACAACCAGGCCAATCTGTCGGCCCTGGGCGTGCCGCAGATCGCGCTCGTCATGGGGTCGTGCACGGCGGGCGGCGCCTATGTCCCGGCGATGAGCGACGAGAGCATCATCGTCAAGGACACCGGCACGATCTTTCTCGCCGGCCCGCCGCTCGTCAAAGCCGCGACCGGCGAAGTTGTCAGCGCCGAGGAATTGGGCGGCGCCGACGTGCACACCCGGCTGTCCGGCGTCGCCGACCATTTCGCCGCGGACGACCGCCATGCAATCGGCATCGCCCGCCATATCGTCGGCAACCTCAACCATGTCAAATCTGTATCGCTCGATGTTAAACCACCACGCGAACCGCTGTACCTGCCTGAAGAGCTCTACGGCGTGATCCCGACCGACGCGCGCCGGCCCTACGACGTGCACGAGATCATCGCCCGCGTCGTCGACGGCAGCGACTTCGACGAGTTCAAATCGCGCTACGGCGCGACGCTGGTGTGCGGGTTCGCCCGTCTCTGGGGCTATCCGGTCGGCATCCTCGCCAATAACGGCATTTTGTTTTCAGAAAGCGCCCTTAAAGGCGCGCATTTCATCGAACTCTGCGCCCAGCGCGGCATCCCCTTGATCTTTCTGCAGAACATCACCGGTTTTATGGTCGGCCGCAAATACGAGAACCAGGGCATCGCTAAGGACGGCGCCAAGATGGTGACGGCCGTCGCCACGGCAAAGGTGCCGAAATTCACGGTTATCATCGGCGGCAGCTTCGGCGCCGGCAATTACGGCATGTGCGGCCGCGCCTACTCCCCGCGTTTCCTGTGGCTGTGGCCCAACGCGCGCATCTCGGTCATGGGCGGCGAGCAGGCCGCCTCGGTCTTGGCCACGGTGCGGCGCGACGGCATGGAAGCGCGCGGCGAGGAATGGACGCCCGAGGCGGAGGCACATTTCAAGGCGCCGATCCGCGCCCAATACGAGGAACAGGGCCACCCCTATTACGCCAGCGCGCGGCTGTGGGACGACGGCATCATCGATCCCGCAGATACGCGTTTGGTCCTGG
>DATJUL010000161.1:0-12201 GCA_035502295.1 Allostellaceae bacterium
TCGCTGAGGAGTTGGCGCGCCTCGTCCTTGCCGGAGGGGTCGCCGATCCTGGTCGTGCCGCCGCCCATCAACACGATCGGCTTGTTGCCGGTCTGCTGGAACAGGCGCAGCAGCATGATCGACATCAGGTTGCCGATGTGCAGGCTGTCGGCGGTGCAGTCGTAGCCGACATAGGCGACGAGCGGGCCCGCTTCGAGGCGTGCGTCGAGCCCGTCCAGGTCGGTGCACTGATGGATGTAGCCGCGCTCCCGGGCGGCGGCGAGAAAGGCGGATCGCGAATTCGACATGGCCGGCTCATCTAGCACAAAAATATGGCGCGCGCTGGGGCTGATGAGCGGCACCTCGATGGACGGCATCGATGTCGCGGCGCTCGCGACCGACGGTGAGCGTCAGGTCGCGGCCGGGCCGGCACTGACCGTGCCCTATCCGGACGATTTCCGCGACCGGCTGCGCAGCGTGCTCGGCGGCAATGGGCCGGTGGCCGATGTGGAGGCCGAACTGACCCGATTGCACGCCGCCGCGGTCGCTGAATTCCGCCGGCGCCATCCCGATGTCGGCATCGATCTCGTCGGTTTTCACGGCCACACGATCCTGCACCGGCCGACCGAGGGCCGCACCTGGCAGATCGGCGACGGCGCGCTGTTGGTGCGGCTGACCAGAATCGATGTCGTCGGGGACTTTCGCAGCGCCGATGTCGCTTCCGGCGGCGAAGGCGCGCCACTGGCGCCGCTCTATCACGCCGCGCTCGCCGCTGCCCGGCCGAAGCCACTCGCCGTGCTCAACCTCGGCGGCGTCGCCAATGTCACGTGGATCGGCCCCGGCGACAACGACATCCTCGCCTTCGACACCGGGCCGGGCAATGCGCTGATCGACGATTGGGCGCGGCGCCACACCGGCCGGGCGGCCGATTACGGCGGCGCGCTGGCGCGGGCCGGCCGCGCTTCGGCGACCTATGTCGCGGGTTTCCTGGAGCACCCGTTTTTCGCGCGGAGACCGCCGAAATCATTGGACCGCGACGATTTCCGCGATTGCCTGCCCGAAGCGCTCGGCCCGGCGGACGGCGCCGCGACATTGACCGAGATGACGGCGGCAGCGGTCGCAGCGGCGCGCCGGCATTTCCCGGCGCCGCCGCGCGAATTTCTCATCTGCGGCGGTGGCCGGCACAACCCGGCGCTGATGGCAGCGCTCGCCCGCCGCCTTGCCACGCCGGTCAATCCGGTCGAAGCCGCCGGCTGGGACGGCGACGTGCTCGAAGCGCAAGCCTTCGCCTATCTCGCCGTGCGTTCCATTCGCGGCCTGCCGCTGAGCCTGCCGGCAACGACCGGCGCGCCCAGCCCGATCTGCGGCGGCCGGATGTTTCGCGCGGCGGCGGGCTAGCCGGCCTTCCTGTCCGTCTCGGCGTAGGGCTCCAGGAAGAAAACCAAATCGTTCCTATCAACCGTCTTTCCCAGCAGGCCTGCGATTTCCGCCATCTGCCCGGCGCTCAACGGGTAGGAGCCAAGCCTGTCATCGTCTTCCGGCACCCCGGCGATCCGCAACGTCGATCGCGCTTTGGATGCGGGGATCTTCAGCGACAAGGAGAGATCGTCGGTCGCTTGGTCATAGCCGTTGATTTCGTATCTGACAGCCATCTACGGCTCCACTTCATATTGCGGGTTCGGCCCCTTCAGCTGCCGGCCGGTATAAGGATCGAACTCGCCGAGATGTGGTTTTCCCCGGCGGGCATACACCTCAACCGAACCGTGCTGCGAATCCCATTCGAAAATTCGCCCGTCATCCGGATCGATCCAGCGCTGCCGCAAGCCGGCCCCGTTCCGCCGCGGTGTCTTCGGTGGAACACGCTTCGCCCGAGGAAAGGCCGGCAAAATTCGTCCCGGAGGCGGAAACGGACCGCCCCGTCGCGCCGTTCCGCCGCGTCGGCGAGCGTCCAATTTGTGCCATCGTCGATTTTAGCCCAGGCATTCGATCGTCGGGCCGAATTGTGGGCCGGTCAAGCAATTCGCATGCACCGCCGCGGCATCTTGACGGCGGCGGCCAGGGCGTCATGCTCCACCGCATCGAGGCCGCACCGGACGAACCGGGACGGCATGAGTATTTTCGGCACGGGAACGGTGCGATGACCGGGCGGGTGATCGGCATCATCGGCGGCAGCGGGCTTTATCAGATCGACGGGCTGGTCGATGTCGAATGGCGGCGGATCGACAGCCCGTTCGGCCAGCCGTCTGACGAGTTCTGCTGCGGGACGCTCGACGGCCAACGGGTCGTGTTTCTGCCGCGGCACGGGCGCGGCCACGTGCTGCCGCCGTCGGCGATCAATTTCCGCGCCAATATCGACGCCCTGAAGCGTTGCGGCGTCACCGACATCATCTCGCTGTCGGCGGTCGGCAGCCTGCGCGAGGATCTGGCGCCCGGCGATTTTGTCGTCGTCGATCAGTTCGTCGACCGCACGTTTGCGCGCGAAAAGAGCTTTTTCGGGCCGGGCTGCGTCGGCCATGTGTCGATGGCGCACCCGGTGTGCGGCCGCCTCGGCGATGCGATCGCGGCTGCCGCTCCGCGCGCCGGCATCCAGGTCAGACGCGGCGGCACCTATCTCGTCATGGAGGGGCCGCAATTCTCGACGCTCGCCGAGAGCGAACTCTACCGCGCCTGGAATTGCGCGGTCATCGGCATGACCAACATGCCGGAAGCCAAGCTCGCCCGCGAAGCCGAGATGTGCTACGCGACCGTCGCGATGGTGACCGATTACGACTGCTGGCATCCCGGCCATGAGGCGGTGACGGTCGAGATGATCGTCGGCGTGCTGAATGCCAACGCGGCGCAGGCACGCGCGCTGGTGCGCGAGGTCGTGCCGCTGCTCGGCCGCCACGCCGGGCCGTGCCATCAGGGCTGCGACCGCGCGCTGGAAACCGCGCTGATCACCGCGCCGGAGGCTCGCGATCCGGCGCTCTTGGCGAAGCTCGACGCGGTCGCCGGCCGGGTGCTGCGCGGGTGAGCCGGCGATGAACGTCGCCGGCCGGCCGATGCGCTCGATCTGGCTCGCCGAGGATCGGCGAACCGTCGAGATCATCGACCAGACGCAGCTGCCGCACGAACTCGTCATCGCGCGTCTCGCGAGCCTCGATGACGCGGCACGCGCGATCCGCGACATGCAGGTGCGGGGCGCGCCGCTGATCGGTGCCGTCGCCGCCTACGGCATGATGCTGGCGGTCGCCGCCGACCCGTCGGATGCCGCAATCGACGAGGCCGCCGCGACGCTCGCCGCAACCCGCCCGACCGCCGTCAACCTCGCCTGGGCTGTCTCCGAGATGCGGCGCGCGCTGGCCGCGCTGCCGCCGGGCGAGCGTTTCGCAGCGGCGCTCGGGCGGGCGGCCGCGATCGCCGATGCGGATGTCGCGACCAACCGCGCGATCGGCGAGCACGGCCTCGCGCTGATCTGGGCCGCGTTTGTCGCCAAACCGGGAACGCCGCCGGTCCAAATCCTGACCCATTGCAATGCCGGCTGGCTCGCGGCAGTCGATTGGGGCACCGCGCTGGCGCCGGTTTATCGCGCCCACGACGCCGGCATCCCGCTGCATGTCTGGGTGGATGAAACGCGGCCGCGCAACCAGGGCGCCAGCCTGACGGCGTGGGAACTGGGCCAGCACGGCGTGCCGCACACGGTCATCGCCGACAATGCCGGCGGATATCTGATGCGGCGCGGCGAGGTTGACCTCTGCCTCGTCGGCACCGACCGCACGACCGCGACCGGCGATGTCGCGAACAAGATCGGCACCTATCTGAAGGCGCTGGCGGCGCATGACAACGGCGTGCCGTTCTATGTCGCGCTGCCGTCGCCGACGATCGACTGGACGCTCGACGACGGCGACCGGATCCCGATCGAGCGGCGCGACCCGCGCGAGGTCAGCCACATCGCCGGCTGGAGCGAAGACGGCGAGCGGGTCGAAGTCAGGCTGACGCCGGCAGGCAGCCCGGCCGCCAATTTCGCCTTCGATGTGACGCCGGCGCGGCTCGTCAGCGCGCTCGTCACCGAGCGCGGCGTCTGCCCCGCCTCGCGCGCCGGCCTGCTCGGCCTCTTCCCCGAGCGCCGCCGCAGGGGAGCGGCATAGCCGGAGCGGTTGACATGGACAGCTGGACCGAGACCTGTCGCGGCACGGTGGCACCGTGGGAATGCGACGTCACCGAGCATTTCACGATCGCGTGCTATTTCGCCCGAGTGGCCGATGCCGAGCGCACCCTTGCCGAGGCGCTGGGGCTGCGCGAGTTCCTGCGCAGCGGGCGGTTTCGCCGCCGCGTCGACCTGCGCTTCACGCGCGAATTGCGCGAGGGCAGCAGCTTTCATGTCGAGAGCGCGCCGCTCGGGTTTGAAGGCGGGCTGCGCCTCGGTCATCGTTTTGTCGATTCGGCAAACGGCACCGTTGTGACCTGGATCATGGAGCACTGGGAACTGCCGCCGGGAACGCTGCCGTCGGAGCGGCAAAACGCGATCGCCGGCAGGCTCGGCGCGTGGGAGGGTCCCGCCTTCGAGCAGCGGCCCGAGCCGGCAAGCGCGGCCGGGTTCGTCGCGGCCGCGCGCGGTCGCGTCGGGCCCGGCGATCTCAACGCCGACGGCCGCTTCGGCACCGCGGCGATGGTCCATCGTTTTACCGAGGCCTGCCAGCAGACCGGCGCCGCGATCGGCATGGACGCCGCATTCCTCGAAAAAAATCGCCGCGGCCTCTCGACGTTTGAACTGGCGCTGCGCCTGGTCGGCGCGCTCGCGCTTGATGAACCCTACCTCGTCGAGACCGGCATCGCGCATTTCGGCAACTCGTCGCTGCGCCTCATTCACCGCCTGTCCGACCCGCGCAGCGGCGCCGAGGTGGCGCGGCTCGGGCAATATGCCGTCAACCTCGACCTCGATGCGCGCCGCCCGGCGCGCTGGCCCGACGACATCCGCGCCCGCGCCGAAACGCGCGTCGTGCCGGTCGGCGGTAGTGTCTCGGTGTGAACCCCAGGCGGTTCGCAGCAGATCGGAAGGGGAACCGGCATGATCGACGAAACCCATGACTTGAAGCGGCGGAGTTGGGTCGCTTCGGCCAACGGCCACGGCGAATTTCCGCTGCAGAACCTGCCGTTCGGCATCTTCAGCCCGCCGGGCAGCGCGGCGGGCGGCGGCGATCCGCGCGGCGGCATCGCGATCGGCGACATGATCCTCGATCTGCGCGCCGCGGCGGCGGCCGGGCTGTTTTCGGGCGCGGCGGAGAGCGCCGCGATGGCCGCCTCCGGCTCCGTGCTCAACCCGCTCATGGCCTTGGGCGCCGGTCCGCGCCGCGCGCTCAGGCATCAGGTCTTCGCTCTGCTCGCCGCCGAGGGCGACGGCCGCGGCCGGGCCGAGCCGCTCCTTCATCCGGCCGCCGCCTGCTCGCTGCACCTGCCGGCGCGGATCGGCAATTTCACCGATTTCTTCGCCGGCATTCACCACGCGCGCAACGGCGGGCGCCGCCGCGATCCCAACAATCCCTTGAGCCCCAATTACAAATACGTGCCGGTCGCGTACCACAGCCGGGCCTCCTCGGTGCGCGAAGCCGGCCTGCCCGTCCGCCGGCCGAACGGCCAGCGCAAATTGCCGGACGAGGCGGCGCCGAGCTTCGGCCCGTGCCGCAAGCTCGATTACGAATTGGAACTGGCGATCTGGATCGGCCCCGGCAACCGCCAGGGCGAGCCGATCCCGGTGGGCCGGGCGCACGAGCACATTTTCGGCATCGGCCTCGTCAACGACTGGTCGGCGCGCGACATCCAGCAATGGGAATCGCAGCCGCTGGGGCCGTTCCTCGGCAAAAGCTTTGCCTCGACCGTGTCGCCGTGGATCGTGACTCCGGAAGCCTTGGAACCGTTCCGCGTCGCGCAGCCGCCGCGCCCCGCGGGCGACCCGGCGCCGCTGCCGTATTTGACCGACGCCGAGGACCAGCGCCACGGCGCCCTCGACATCGCGCTCGAATCGTTCGTGCTGACGCCGCGGATGCGCGCGCGCGGCGCGGCGGCCTCGCGCATTTCGCACAGCAACACGACCGACCTCTACTGGACCCTGGCGCAGCTGGTCGCGCATCACACCTGCAACGGCTGCAACCTCGAAGCCGGCGACCTGTTCGGCACCGGCACGATCTCCGGGCCCGACGAAGCCGGCTGGGCCAGCCTCAGCGAGCAAAGCATGGACGGCGCGCGTACATTGACGTTGTCCTCCGGCGAGACTCGCACATTCCTCGAGGACGGCGACGAGGCAATTTTCCGCGCCCATTGCCGGAAGGACGGCTTCGCCGCGATCGGTCTCGGCGAATGCCGCGCCCGCATCGTCGCCGCGACGGGCTAGCTGCAACCTGAAGGTGTGCCGCCTGCCAGCCCCGCCTGCTTCTGCAGGAAATCAGCAGGCGACTTCGCGTCAAAATTGTGCCGCCGGCCCCGCCTGCGGCACCGCGCGAAGCCCGCCGACCCACCGCACCGCGCCGCCTCCTATTACCGATCCATCCCGACGCCGCGCGCTATACCACGCCAATATGGCGAAATTAGCGGCGCCTGTGCGATCGTGGCGGCGATGCGCGGGGGCGAGAGGCGGGGGACGATGACGCGAGCGGCGCGGCGGTCATACGCGGCCGGGGTTCTGGCGGCGCTTTCTCTCGCGCTGCCGGCAATGCCCGCGCGCGCCTACCTGGCCGCCGGCGACCGGGTGTTCGCGCCGACGCTGGTGTTGCCGCAATTCGCCCCGGGCGACGAATTCTACAATTGGGACGACACCGAGCCGCAGACACCGGCCGGCCCCGGCAGCACCCGTCGCGACAGCAATTTCACCGCCGTCTGGGACAAGACGCTGACCGACCAACTCGGCCTTACCGTCGAAGAGACCTGGACGCAGCTCGATCGGGTCGACAGGAGCCCGTGGTTCGGCTGGCAGAACCTCGACACCGAGATCAAATACGAGGCGATCGACAATCAGCCGCACGAATTCCTGCTGACGCTCGGCCTCGACCGCGAATGGGGCGGCACCGGCGCCGCGCGGGTCGGCGCGTTTGCCGCCGGCGCGACGACGCCGCGGCTCTATCTTGCCAAAGGCATGGGCGACCTCGATATCGGCCTGTGGCGGCCGCTCGCCGCCGGCGCGCTGATCGCCTACCAGATCGCCGATGCGGCGCCGCGTCCCAGCCTCTACACGCCGGGCTTTTTTATCGAATATTCGATCCCCTACCTCGAATCGAAGGTCGAGACGCTGGCGCTGCCGGATTTCGTGCGGCATCTGACGCCGATCACCGAGGTGCAGTTCTCGATTCCGAGCGGCCCCAGTTATGGCGCGCGGACGACGGCGATGATCGCACCGGGCATCAGCTATGCCGGCGAAGGCTGGGAATTGGGAGCCGAGGCGCTGATCGGCGGGACGCGGGCCACCGGCCGCGGCATCGGGGTCATCGCGCAATTGCATGTAGCGCTCGATTACCTGTTCCCCGAATCGATCGGCCGGCCGATTCTCGGCGGCCCCTGACCGTTGACAAGGAAGGTGCAATGTCGAGCCGGCCGAAGCGCCTCGTTGCCGCAATCGTTGCCGCCCTGGCGCTGCTGTGGGCGGGGGTCGCGAGCGCGGCGCCGGCCGGCACCGTCGTCGGCCTGTTCGGCGCCTGCCGCGTCGAGCACGGCGGCGCGAGCAGCGCGGTGCGGCTTGGCGCCCGCGTGGCGGTCGGCGACACGATCGATGTCCCGGCCGGCGGCAAGTTGAAGCTGCGCATGGCGGATGGGTCGATCGTGTCGCTCGCCGCGAGCTCGCGCCTGACGATCACGGCGCTGCGCGTCAGCCCCGCCGGACAGCGCGAAAACGCCGAGCTGAGGCTGGCCCAGGGCCTCCTTCGCGCGGTCGTCACGCCGGTCGAGCAGCCGGCGCGGTTCGAGGTCAAGACCGCGGTCGGCACCGCCGCGGTGCGCTCGACCGACTGGTTCGTGTCGGCCTCGCGCGGGGCGATGCAGGTCGGCGTGCTGCGGGGCAGCGTCGTCTTGACCAGCGCCGCGACCGGCGAGAAGGTGGTGATCCCGGCGCGCTGGGGCGCCCGCCTCGAAGCCGGGCACGATCCGGTGCCGCCGCGGCTGTGGAGCCGGGCCGAATTCGCCGCCGTGATCGCCCGCACCAACGTGCCGTGAGCGGCGATGGGGCGTCGGCCGCGCATCACCTGGCCGCGCGGGCTGCGCGAGGCGGCGATCGCGCTCGCCATCGCGCTCGCGGTGCTGTTTGTGCTGACCCGGTTTGCCGACTGGGGAGTGCTGCGCCGGCTGGAGACCGCTTCCCTCGACCTGCGTTTCCGGGTGCGCGGCGCCAAGACCCCGGAACCGCAGACCGTCGTCGTGCTGGTCGATGACAAGAGCCTCGCCGAACTCGGCCGCTGGCCATTGAGCCGGCGGCTTTACGCGGCGGCGGTGCGGCGGCTCGACCGCGACGGCGCGCGCATCATCGCCTTCGACCTGTTGTTCCCCGAACCGGAGATCAAGGTCCCGCCGGACTTGCGCCGCGCCGCCCGCACCGCGCTCGCGACTTCCCGGGACCCGGACTTGCGCCGAGCGCTGGCGGCCTTTGCCGGCGACGATCCGGACGCGGTCTTCGCCGCCGCGCTGCGCACCGCCGGCAATGTGCTGCTGCCGGTGGCGTTCTCCTTCGGCGGCACGCCCGAGGAGGCGCCGGCGCTGGCCAGCCAGGTGTATCAGCGCTTCGATCAAAGCCGCCGCCGGCCGATCTTCCCGCTGCAGCCGACGCGCGCGGTGCTGCCGATCGCGCCCTTGGCCGCCGCCGCTTCCGGGCTCGGACATGTCGATATTGCCTTCGACGCCGACGGCGAGCCGCGCTACGACTACCTGGCGCTGCCGTTCGCCGGCGATTTCGTGCCGTCGCTGGCGGTGAAGATCGCCGCAAGCTGGTTTGGCGTGCCGTGGCCCAAGGTCGGCCTGGCGCTCGGCGACGGCGTCCGCATCGGCCGGCATTTCATCCCGACCGATCCGGCGATGCGGCTCGTCGTCAACTACCGCGGCGCGGCCGCCACGATCCCGACTTATTCCTTCGCCGATCTGATGGCCGGCCGCCTCGCGCCGAGCCTGTTCAAGAACCGTATCGTGCTGATCGGCGCCTCGTTCATCGGCAACGCCGACGCCTATTCGGGGCCGTTCGACAACACGCCGATCCCCGGCACCGAGCGCCTCGCCGACATCGTCGATACGATCCTCGCCGGCGATTTCATCCGCGAACAACCGGGGCCGTGGCCGGTGCTCGTGTTCGTGCTGGTCGCCGTGCTGACCGCCGCCAGCGGGTTTGCGGCCGCGCGGCTGCCGACCCGCATGGCGGCCGCCGGCGGCGCCGCTTCGATCGTCGCCTGGGCCGGCGGCGCGCAGCTCGCCTTCCTGCACGGGATCTGGCTGCCGGTGAGCGCCCCGACATCGGCGCTGACCGCGGCGACCGGCGGCGTCGTGCTGTTCTGCTACGGCTTTGTCGACCGCCAGCGCCGCTTCATCCAGGCGGCGTTCCGCCATTATCTCGCGCCCGATCTGGTCAATGCGCTGGCCGCTCATCCCGAGCGCATGCAATTGGGCGGCGAGACCCGCATGCTGACCATCATGTTCTCCGACATCCGCGGCTTCACCGCGATTTCGGAGCGCTACAAGGCCAACCCGCAGGCGCTGTCGCGGCTGATCAACCGCGGCTTCCTGTCGCCGATGACCAACGTGATCATGGCGCAGCACGGCACGATCGACAAATACATCGGCGATTGCGTCATGGCGTTCTGGAACGCGCCCCTCGACGACCCGGCGCACGCCGATCACGCCTGCGCCAGCGCGCTCGCGATGCTCGCTGCGCTCGACCGCATCAATGCCGAACTTGCCGGCGAGGCCGAGGCGGCGGGCAACGGCGGATTTGAGCCGCTGCATATCGGCATCGGCATCAACACCGGCGAGTGCGTCGTCGGCAACATGGGTTCGGACGCGCGCTTTTCTTATACCGCGATCGGCGATGCCGTGAACCTCGCCGCGCGGCTCGAAGGCCAGAGCAAGACCTACGGGCTGTCGATCATCCTGGGCGACGCGACGCGCGCCGCCGCGCCCGAGTGGGCGGCGCTCGAACTCGACCTGATCGCGGTCAAGGGCAAGGCGGAGGCGGTGCGCATCTACGCGTTGTTGGGCGACGCCGACCATGCCAACTCGCCCGGCTTTGCCGCGCTGGCCGAGGAGCACGCGGCGATGCTGGCGCATTACCGGGCGCGCCGCTGGGCTGCCGCGCGCGCGGCGCTCGCCCGCTGTCGCGGCCGCGACCCGCGGCTCGACGGCCTCTACGACCTCTATGTCGAGCGCCTCGCCTGGTTCGTCATGAACCCGCCCACCGCCGACTGGGACGGCGTCTTTGTCGCGCTGACGAAATAGTGAACGATCCCGCCCGCCTGGCCGCCGTCGCCGTGTTCGCGGCGACCTATGTCGGGCTGGCGCTCGGGCGGCTGCCGGGGCTGCGCATCGACCGCGCCGGCATCGCCCTGGTCGGCGCCAGCCTGATGCTGGCGACCGGCACGCTGCGCCTCGCCGGCGTTGCGCGGGCGATCGATTCCGATACGCTGGCGCTGCTCCTCGGCATGATGATCGTCGTCGCCAATCTGCGGCTGTCGGGCTTCTTCCGGCTGGTCACGGGCTGGATCGTCGCCGCCGCCCGCCGACCGCTGGCGCTGCTCATTGCGGTGACGGTGGCGTCCGGCCTGTTCTCGGCGTTTCTGTTGAATGATGCGATCTGCCTCGTCATGACGCCCTTGGTCATCGAGGTCGCGCGCCGGCTCGGCCGCGATCCCGTGCCGTATCTGCTGGCGGTCGCGATGGCGGCCAATATCGGCAGCGCCGCAACGATCACCGGCAACCCGCAGAACATCCTGATCGGCAGCTTTTCGCGCATCCCCTACGGCATCTTTGCGGCCCATCTGGCGCCGCTTGCCGCCCTCGGTCTCGCGGCGACCGTCGTGCTGATCGCGCTGCTGCACCGCGCCGAATTCCGCGGCGGCGCGCTTCTCGACGCGCGGCCGGCGCCGGCGCATCTCCATCGCCCGCTGGCGATCAAATCGGTCGTGGTCGTGCTGCTGATGATGGCGGCGTTTTTCGCCGGCGAGCCGCCCGCCACGGTGGCGCTCGTCGCCGGCGCCGTCATGCTGTTGACCCGGATCGTCGCCGCCCAGCGCATCTACCGCGAGATCGACTGGCCGCTCCTGCTGATGTTTGCCGGTCTGTTCGTCGTCGTCGCCGGCTTCGAGCGGGCGGCGCTGCGCTCGGCCGCGCTGCCGGCAATCGCCGCGGCGGGCCTCGGCCGGCCGTGGGAACTGATTGCGGCCACGGCGGCCTTGTCCAACCTCGTCAGCAACGTCCCGGCCGTGCTGGTGCTCCAGCCGTTCGTCGCCCATCTGGCCGCGCCGGGCCGAACCTGGCTCATCGTCGCGATGGCCGCAACCTTCGCCGGCAACCTGACCGTGTTGGGTTCGGTCGCCAACCTGATCGTCGTGCAGCTGGCGCGCGCCGACAGCATCCACATCGGCTTCTGGCATCACTTCCGCGTCGGCGCGCCCTTGACCTTGCTGACCCTCGCGCTCGGTCTCTGGTGGCTGTGAGCGCGATCAGGCGGCGAAACCGTAGAGGCGGGCGACGTTGCCGCGGGTGATCTTGTAGACATCGTCGGGGTCGGCGCCGGCGAAGTCGCGCGCGACGACCTCCTGCGACTTGGGCCAGGTCGAGGCCTGGTGTGGGTAGTCGCTTGACCACATGATGCGGTCGGTGCCGACAAATTTGCGGCTCTGCACCCCGACAAAATCATCGATATAGGTCGCCCACATCTGGCGCTGCCAGTATTCGCTCGGGCGCAGCTTGATGCCGAGATCGCGCGAGCGGTTAAAGAACCGGTCCATCCGTTGCAGGAAATAGGGGATCCAGCCGATGTTGTTTTCGGCCGAGACGATCTGCAGCTTGGGGAAGCGGTCGAGCACGCCCGAGAAGATCAAGACCGCGAACGACTTCTCGACCTCGTGCGACAATACGGTCGAGCGCATGTAGCGCTCGCCCCAGTTCCACTGGCTCTCGACCCCCATGCCGGTGATCGCGTGCAGGCTCACCGGCATGCCGAGCGCCTCGGCCGCCGCCCAGAACGGATCGTAAATGTCGGAGCTGTAGGGCTGGTCCTGCGGC